>NZ_CAWNWX010000097.1:0-2482 GCF_963878195.1 Aeromonas sp. HMWF016 | reverse complement strand
ATATATCTCATCAATAATGGTGCTGGTGTTAGTTTTATGCCAAGGTATGACTATGATGATATTGATATAGGGAAAAACCTTATCTATATTGAAAAACCCTTTGAATCGATAGTTTCTTTTCAGCGAAACATTTATTTCAAAACTGATAGATTCAGTGAGTTAATGGACATTTGCTCGATATTAAGTGAGTAATTATATTTTTTATTATGTAATTGAGTGGTCATCTGATGGCCACGCTCGATAATCTGAGCCGCAATGGCTGTCTGGCAGACTATCGCATCAATCGATATCAGGCAATCTGTATGGAGATCGTATTCACCTGACAGTTGCCCACAAAAGGGAGTGGTCATACGGCTTCAAACCGGATAACAAAACGGTACCCCTACCGTGTTATCTAGAGTCACCGTATGACCACCAACGAGAAAGTAGTACGTCGTAAACTCAGCCTGCTAGAGATCGCCAAAGAGCTCAATAACGTCAGCAAAGCCTGCAAGCTCATCGGCTACAGTCGTCAGCCGTTCTACGAAATTCGCCGTAATTACCAGACCTATGGCGCCGAAGGCTTGCTCGACAAATTGCCCGGCTGTGAAGGGGCCCATCCCAACCGGGTCGCGCCCGGAATTGAGCAGGCCATCCTCGATGACTCCCTCACCAGACCAACTCATGGCTCGCTGCGGGTCGCCCAAGAACTGGCTCTGCAAGGTATCAACGTCAGTGCCGGTGGAGTGCGTGGCGTGTGGCAACGTCACGACTTGCTCTCCAAACACGACCGCTTGTTGCGCCTCGAGAAAACGCACCGGGAGCAGACCATTGAGCTCAATGACGAACAGATTCGCCTGTTAGAGCGTTTCAGCCCCGAGTTCCGTGAACGCCAGATTGAGGTCCACTACACCGGAGAGCTGGTGTCAGTCGACACCTTCTTCGTCGGCGCGCTCAAGGGGGTTGGCAAGGTGTATCTGCAAACCGTACTGGACTGCTACAGTCGCCACGCTTGGGGACGGCTCTACACCAGCAAGCTGCCGGTGACCTCGGTCCATGTGCTCAACGAAACGGTACTGTCGTTCTTCGAAGCCCACGAGGCACGGGTCTATACCATCCTGTCGGACAACGGGCGCGAGTTCTGTGGACGCCCTGACCATCATCCCTACGAGCTGTTCCTGCAACTGGAGGGCATTGAGCACCGGACAACCAAGGTGCGCAGGCCGCAGAGCAACGGCTTTATCGAGCGACTACATCTAACATTGCTGGATGAATACTTCCGTATCAAGGGGAGAACGACCTGGTATGAGTCGGTAGAGCAGATGCAGACAGACCTGGATAGCAACCTGGAACACTACAACACCCAGCGGCCACATCAGGGCAGGATGATGGAGGGACAAACCCCCTACAGCATGTTCAAGAAGGGTCTGAAATTGATACCGAAGGAAGTGCGCTCTAAAGTAGCGTAAACAAGACACCGGTTTGAGGCCGGTGTCAGGTGATAACTAGATCTGTACAGGCAATCATTGATATCCAACAACGACAACAACGGCGGGATTGCGCTTGATCTCATTAGATTGGGCATCGGTTTTCACCTGGCCTAGCACGACACCATTGGCACAGGCAAAAGCACTATAGCTGAAGCCCTGTCATCACGATTATAGGAGCCTCGCAATACCTGTCCGTCCAAGGCGATCACTGCACCTTTACTACGTTGGCTAACCGATGTCATCCAACTAAGAAAGCAATGCTGAAACTGCAATGGGTCGAGCCGGGAAATGACGCGGGCAATAGTGTCATCAACCGGCATTCCATTGAGGAAGAGCTGGCGCTTTTGGAATCAGTTCGGGTTGGCACCGAGCGAGTCCTCTATGTCCTGCAATCCTTCAGCGTCGCCAATAACAGCACAGAGCGTCAGAAACAACACATCAAATAAGGGATAAGCAACTTTGGCAGTAGTTTGCCTTGGATCTCGGAGCTCGGCAAAGTGCTCAGAGAAGGCGTCGATGGACATGAAGTGGCTTCCCGAAAAGAGAGCATAAGATCACAGCCCGGGACGTCGGTCAAACCCTATCGTTCGCTCAAAAAGCGTTCGCGAACTCGCCCTGATATTCCAGTCAGTTTACAGCAATTGAGTTAATCACTTAGAACTGCGGTGGCACAGCGAAGGTGTATTCCTATTAGGAACGTAGGCACGGTTATTTAGCCTTTTGTCTATTTTAACATGAGTTATTTTCATGATGTGTGAATTTTAAATCACAGTAAATCCTATCAATATGCGATATAGTGACCACATACAAAATCAACTTAAAAAATATATTTATGAACAATGTGAAAGATTACCTAGCGCAACCTGACCTGCCTCAAATAAAAAATGGAAATGAAATAAACATCCATGAGATTGATATCGCAGGAGGCGTATTTGTAAGAATTGCTCCATATCAAACCATGGCGATCGGTGATTATATTACAGTCACATGGGATAATGACCTTGTCAAAGAAC
>NZ_CAWNWX010000096.1:50233-71533 GCF_963878195.1 Aeromonas sp. HMWF016 | reverse complement strand
GGTATCATCTTTGTTAGAACAGATAAATATTATACAAATCCTACGCTATCTATTTATGGATACAAACTATACAGGGCCACGTTAGCAGATCATGTCAACCATTACCATTCCGTAATCGTATTAACAAAACATGACTTAAGAAAAGGGCAGAACATTGCCTATAAATTTATCTCAGAAGATGTTTGCTTTGCTAGGAAAATAAATAATGACTAGAGATGATATTAAAAGTGACATGAAGAGCATTCTAGACACATGCTCAGGGATTAAGGTTTTCTTTATTGATGATGACAATAATGAACTTTATGACTCTGATATTGAAAGTGAGGGGCTGGATGAGTTTATGGTTAGTTTTGTCAGTGACCTGAAAAACCAATTCACTGATAACGAAAAATTCTCAATTCCAAATTTATCTAATGCCGACGAAAGAAAGCATGCGCTTTACCATTTTGATTTTGATGACCAAATTCATGAATTTAAGTATTTAGATAAAGTTAATGAGATGCAAGCCAATAAAATAATTGGCAAGTACCAAGTTAGAAGTAAAGGTCTGTCAAGTATTAAAGCTGTTGTCATAAGACTTAAAGGAAGTGATGGGAAAGTAATCTCATTTTATCAGTACATACATAGAACATCTCTATGGACTTCGGGGAAAGGAGTTTTCTTTACAACTCATGAGACCCGCGTCGTAAAAATGACAGATGATGTTTTGAGACTAAATAGCAACTTTATCTTTGCCAAAATTGGACAGAACTATTTAATTAATGATGTTAGAGCATTTGAGAGAGAGTTAGGATTTGACAAAATCATCCATGCCAAGGCAGCACAATACTGTACAAGTATTGAATCGCGCGGTCTTGTCGAAAATCTAGAAAAGTTTAACAAACAGATTAACAAGGAAATTAACTTCGCCAGAAAATTTGTCAAGGTTTTTAAAAACTCAGCAGTAATAGAACAAAATTTATCTAATGAAGAAATTATCTCGTTTGCCATGAGCAAACCCTTCTATAAAGAGAAGCTAAAATTAACAGAAGATGGTAGTCAGTTTGATTTGAATAGCATATCACGCTGTTCTAATTTTCTGCAGCTATTGGATGATGAGTTTTTGAAATCAGAACTAACAGGCATGAACTACATTGCTAGATCAAAAGATAGAGCTAGCTCCTAGTTTGTCCTGCATATATTGCATTAAAATAAGGCCCTAACAGACTTTTTCTGTCAGGGGCTTATTTATTTCACCGCCAACGCTGGTAGTGAAAATGCTGCGATAAGCCATACAAGTGCACGGCAATTACGGGTTAGCAACACCAACTTGGCGAGTAATAAAATCCAAGGTAGTACGATTAAACTGCTCCGGCTGCTCCACATTGCAGACATGGCCGCACTGTTCGATCACCGCTAATGAGGAGCTGGCATCGCGGGCCACCTGTTCGCGCACCGGAGCCAGAAACATATGATCCTCCTCCCCCATCACATAAAGAGTGGGAATGGGCAGGGAGCGCTCGCGGAAGTAGCGCATCAGCGGGTTGACCTCGGTGGCGAGGCGGAACCAGCGTTTGAACTCTTTCTGGCAGAGCTTGCGCGCCTCGCGCACAAACAGGTTGCGCGACTCCTGATGGCGCTGACGCGGCATGATGATGAAGGCAAACAGCCGGTAGAGCCACATATAGGGCAGGATATGCTGGCCTAGTCGGCCCAGCTGCACCAGCACCCGCGAGCGGATATCGAGCCGCAGGATGGCGCCGCCGAGCACCATGCTCTTGACCCGCTCCGGGCAGAGCTCGGCCAGATGGCGAATAAGGATGGTGCCAAGGGAGATGCCGACAAAGTGGGCGCGGCGGATATTGAGGTGATCGAGCAGCCGCACGATATCTTCGGTCACTTCCCGAAAGCTGTAGTGGCCCTTGACCACCTGTTGCAGCTGGTGGGACTGGCCGTGGCCGCGCAAGTCCAGCAGCAGTACGTTGAAGTGTTCGCGATAGGCGCGCAGCTGTTTGAACCAGATGGAGGAGCTGCCACCGGCACCGTGGACAAACACTACCCAATCCCGTTCGGGGCCAAGCTCAAAGGTCTTGTGATACAACATCCAATAGGCTCCCTTGGTGATGGGGGGTATACTCGGCAGCGCATAGTAACAGATGCCTTCCCCTGATTGATATGCAACCGCACTGCTCGGATCACCCACAGCGAGACCAGACCATGGAGTTAACCCCTTTACGCCACTTTCTGCTCTCGTTGCCGGGCAGTCAGGAAGATACCCCGTTTGGTCCGGAGATCCTGGTCTATCGCATCGCGGGCAAGATGTTTGCGCTGGTGGATTGGCAAGCTGACCCGCTCACCATCAACCTCAAGTGCGAACCCGAGCTGGCGCTGTTGCTGCGCGAGCTTCACCCCGAGGTGAAACCGGGCTGGCATATGAACAAGCAACACTGGAACACAGTGACCCTGAACAGCACCTTGCCCGATGATCTCTGGCAAGGCTGGGTGCACCACTCGTATGAGCGGGTTGTCGCCGGTTTGCCGAAATCCAAGCGGCCCATGGCGCCCGCCCGCAATGCCGCTGATCAGGGTGCCCCGGCATGACGCCTCTCCTCTTTATCGCCCCCCTTGGCGAGCAGCATATTCCAGCCCTGATCACCCTGTTCGAGCAGGCGATCCGCCACACCGGCCCCCAGCACTACAGCCCGGAGCAGGTGGAGCAGTGGGCGCTCGGTGCCCGGCATCCCGGCTTTGTCAGCCAGCTGCGAGAGCACCACGGCTGGGTGGCGGAGCTGGCAAATGTGCCCCTCGGATTTGTCACTCTGAGCCCCGATGGCCACCTCAGCCTGCTCTATGTGAGCGCCGACCATCAGCGCCAGGGACTGGGCAATCTGCTGCTCACCACGGCGCTCGCGGGGGCCAGAGGGCTCGGTATGACCCTCATCACCACCGAGGCCAGCGCCTTCAGTTATGAGCTATTTTTACGACATGGCTTTACGTTGACCGGGCTGGAGTGCGTGGAGCGGGGTGGAGTCAGTTTTACTCGCCATCGCCTGCACTGCTGCTTGCCAAGCTAGGGCAAGCCACTAAAATACGCTTAATTTTCGTATTGTTACTGTATTGAGGCAGCAACCATGGTGGTAGAAAGTGAAGGCTATATCTCGCTGATCGAGTATCTGGTGGAGAGTTTGGGATTGTTTGAATCCCAGCAGCAGAACGATGGTGAAGAGACCATCGAAGATCTGGTCAGTGGCCGTGTTGCCAGCAACCTGATGGCCATTTGCGAGCAAAACCCCCAGCTGGCACCCAAGGTGCGCTTTACCATCATGCAGGAGGCGGACGCCGTGGTCGCCGACCTGGAAGAGGTGCTCTCCGCCGTCTGGCTGCGCGAGCCGACCCCGGAGCAGAAGGCCTTCCTCATCGAGTTCATCGATCTTATCAAGAATCTCTTCGACAGCGCGATCGCCTGACCGATCGCCCCTCCCGAGCTAAAACAAGCAGATATGAAAAGGGCCGCCTTGATGGGCAGCCCTGCTTGCTATCATTTTCAACCCGCCAGTGCGTTCATTCATCAGGCGGTTATCAAGGCAAGAAATGTGTCTGGACTTTGCATCCGATCCCTGGACGCTACCTAGTTAGTCCCGACTGGTCGCAATAAGTTCCCTCCTCCGACCATTTATTTTCACTTTTATTAAGAAATCGACTACAAACCTGTTCAGCGGTTCAGGCTGGGCGGCAAACAGACTCCAATGCCACCCAATCCGCAGTAGCCATCCGGATTTTTCTCCAGATATTGCTGATGGTAATCCTCGGCGTAGTAGAAGGGCGCCAGCGGCAGAATGCGAGTGGTAATGGCACGGCTGTCGCCGCTTGCCGCCATCGCCTGCTGATAGGCCGCCATGCTCTGCTGGGCAATGATCTGCTGGCTCTCGTCACCATAGAAGATCACCGAGCGATACTGGGTGCCGATGTCCCCGCCCTGACGCATCCCCTGCGCCGGATCGTGCTGTTCCCAGAACAGTCTGAGCAGATCGCCGTAGCTGATCACCGCCGGATCAAACACCACCTGTACCGTCTCGGCATGGCCGGTCAGGCCGCTGCAGACCTCTTTGTAGGTGGGATTCTGGGTAACGCCGCCCTGATAGCCGGCCGCGGTGGAGTAGACGCCCGGCTGCTGCCAGAACAGGCGCTCCACACCCCAGAAACAGCCCATGCCAAACCAGGCGATCGCCATGTTTTCGGGCCAAGGCCCCTGAGTGGGGTTGCCATTCACCGCATGCTGCTGACCAATCACCATCGCTTCGCGTCGTCCCGGCAGGGCATCTGCCGGTGAAATAATCTGTTCCATGAATTCTGTCCTTGTATAAAACCCTGTGAAATCACACAGCTGACGAAAAGGAGCATCGAAGATAGCAGTTTATCGCGCCGGATCAACCGGCGGGCCCCTCCCCGCTCGCTCCGGCGGCCATCTGCGCTTCGAACCATCCTTTCCCGATCCGCACGGCCAACCCGCCCCTCGTGGACCAGAAACGGCAAAAATCAATATTTAGTCTTGATTTGTGAATTAATTTTCATATATTGAGCCAATCGCTGTTTTTTTATGGAAGAAATATCAAGTGCGTGAACGCGAACCCAGTCTGGTCAATGCCTTCCGGCAATCCACCCCCTATGTCAATGTCCATCGGGGTGCCACCTTTGTGCTGATGATGGGGGGAGAAGCCATCTGCCACCCCAACTTCGCCAATATCGTCAGCGATATCGCCCTGCTGCAGACACTGGGCATACGCCTGGTGCTGGTGTTTGGTTCACGTCCGCAAAACGATGAAGCGCTGGCCCGCGCCGGTATCGAGGCCCAGTATCACAAGCGGATCCGGGTCACCGATGACGAAAGTTTCACCATCATCAAACAGGTGTGTGGCGGCCTGCAATATGACATCACAGCCCAGCTATCCATGGGGCTCGCCAACACACCCATGCAGGGGGCGCGGATCAGCGTGGTGAGCGGCAACTTCGTCACCGCCCAGCCGCTGGGGGTGGATGATGGCATCGACTTTTGCCACAGCGGCCGGGTGCGCCGCATCGACGTGGAGGGGATCACCCGCCAGCTCGACCAGAAAAGTCTGGTGCTCATCTCCCCCATCGGCTGTTCGGTCACCGGCGAGAGCTTTAACCTGAGCTCCGAAGAGGTGGCCCGCCGGGTAGCGGTCGATCTCAAGGCGGACAAGCTCATCTGCTTTAGCAGCACCCAGGGGGTAATGGACAGGCGCGGCGAAGCCATCTCCGAGCTCTTCCCCGAACAGGCCGAAGAGCTGCTGGTGGAGCTGGAGCAGGCTGGCGAAGAGATGTCCGGCACCGCCCGCTACCTGCGTGCGGCCATTGCCTCCTGTCGTGGCGGGGTTCCGCGCTCCCATCTGGTGAGCTATCAGGATGATGGCGCCATGCTGCAGGAGCTGTTCAGCCGCGACGGTCTCGGCACCCAGATTGTGCGGGAAAGCGCCGAGCAGGCCCGTGCCGCCACCATCGAGGATATCGGCGGCATTCTCGATCTAATCCGCCCGCTGGAGGAGGAAGGCATTCTGGTGCGCCGCTCCCGCGAGCAGCTGGAGATGGAGATCGACAAGTTCACCATCATCGAGCGCGATGGCCTGATCATCGGCTGCGCGGCCCTCTACTGCTTTATGGAAGAGGCGATGGCGGAGATGGCCTGCGTCGCCATCCATCCCGACTATCGCAACTCCAACCGGGGTGATCAGCTGGTGGCCAAGGTGGCCGAGCGGGCCAAACGGCTCGGCATCCGCCGCTTGTTCGTGCTCACCACCCGCTCCATCCACTGGTTCCGGGAGCGGGGGTTCGAGCCGCTGGAAGTGGAGGATCTGCCGGTTGAGCGTCAGCGCCTCTACAACTGGCAGCGTCGCTCCAAGGTTTTGTCAAAAACCATTGTGTAACCCATTGATTCTGCGTTGAGTTAGCTGACATTTTGAACTTTTTTACAAACTCGATTGACAGTCCAATCCAACGCAAGGTATTTCTAAATGCACTCCACCGCCATGGTGGAGCCAGAAGAGGAGCGCTGCCCAGGCAGCCCGAGGGAGGACGCCAGAGTCCGGTGAACTTGGGTCAGGGGGAGCAGCGCCGAGACATCTGAGGAGACTGGAAACCTCAGTGTCGGCTGCGGGGGCTGAATCCCCCGGGTTGTCATCGGTAGTGGTCATCCCCCACCGCGCCCTGTCAGGGGCGGGTACGGGATGGGCTCTGCGGGTGGAGTGCTTCTGGCCGGGATCGCTTCGCACATTCCTGCCATTTTCAGCCTCCTCCTCTCTTTTTTGCCCGATGGATCCGGATTTTTAAATTAAGACAGGAGTAAGCAATGAGCCCGATCAATGTCGCCAAGTTTGGCGGAACCAGTGTCGCCAACGCCGCCGCCATGAACAACTGCGCTGATATCGTGCTGGCCAATCCCGCCACCCGCATCGTGGTGCTGAGCGCCAGCGCCGGCGTCACCAATCTGCTGGTAGCACTGGCTCAGGGCGAACTGGACGAAACGGGCCGCGACGAGCAGCTTGCCAAGCTGTCCGACATTCAGCAGGCCATTCTGGCCGATCTCGGCAACCCCGGCGATGTGAGCGCCCTCATTCATGGCCAGCTGGACGAGATCCGCCTCATGGCCCAGCAAGCCCACCAGCAGACCGATGCCGAACTGGCTGATCGCCTCATCGCCTGCGGCGAACTGATGTCGACCCGCCTCTTTACCGAGCTGCTGCGCCAGCGCGGCGTCAATGCCCACTGGCAGGATGTGCGCCAGTTGATGCGCACCGACAGCCGCTTTGGCAAGGCCACCGTCGATCTGAACGCGACTCGCGATCTTTGCCAGCAGACGCTGGGCCCGGTGCTCGGCGACAGCCTCGTCATCACCCAGGGCTTTATCGGTGCCGATGGCGATGGTCGCACGACTACACTTGGCCGTGGCGGCTCTGACTACAGCGCGGCCCTGCTCGCCGAAGCCCTGGATGCCGCCAGTATCGAGATCTGGACCGATGTGCCCGGCATCTACACCACGGATCCGCGCCTCGTCACCCGGGCCCGCCCCATTCCCGAAATCAGCTTTGTCGAAGCGGCGGAGATGGCCACCTTCGGTGCCAAGGTGCTGCACCCGGCCACCCTGCAACCGGCGGTGCGCCAGAACATTCCGGTCTTTGTCGGCTCAAGCAGGGAGCCGCAGGCGGGGGGAACCTGGATCCGTTCCACCACGGACACCAGTCCGCTGTTTCGCGCCGTGGCCCTGCGTCGCCAGCAGGTGCTGGTCACCCTGCACAGCCTCAACATGTTCCACGCCTATGGCTTTCTGGCCGAGGTGTTCGGCATTCTGGCCCGCCACCGCATCTCGGTGGATCTCATCACCACCTCGGAGGTGAGCGTGTCGCTCACCCTGGATCACACCGGCAGCCAGAGCAATGGCGAACCGGTGCTCAGCGACAAGGTGCTGGCCGAGCTCAGCCAGCTCTGCAAAGTCGAGGTGGAGAACGAGCTGGCTCTGGTGGCGCTGATCGGCAACCGGATGAGCGAGGTCAACGGCGTGGGCAGCCGGGTATTCGATGCCCTGCGCGACCACAACATCCGGATGATCTGCTACGGCGCCAGCGCCCACAACCTATGCTTCCTGGTCAAAGAGGGCGAAGCGGGCCAGATCGTCAACCGCCTCCATCAGGAGCTGCTGGACTGACCCTCACGGCTGGCAAATCCGACCATGCAAAAGGGCACCCGCAAGGTGCCCTTTTCATTTCTGTTTCGCTGAGGCGTTGGCTCAGGCGCAGGTGGTCACCGGCAACTGGCACGCCATCACTTCGCGGCGCTGGCGCTGCAATCTGGCCAGCAGCTCGCTCTGGCCCAGCCCCAGCTCTTCGCTGGAGAGATTGTCGACCAGCAGCTCGTAGTGGTTGGTCACCGCCTGCTCCAGCCAGTCGAGACGACGCAAAGTGAGCGGGCTGCAGCTGCGGCCACTGAGATCGTCAGCCACATCGAGCCGGTGGCTGCGATACATATCCCGCCACCAGTTGGCGACCAGCGCCTCGTCGCTCGCCAGCGCGGCGCTCCACTCCCCCTGCAGGGCGTGCAGACGAGCCAGCACCGGGGCACTGGCTCCTTCGCGGATCAGGTGATGGATCTCCCGCTTCACCCACTTGAGGCAAAGTTCGCGCCAGTAGCGAAATTGCGGCAAAGGATCGGCTTCATCGAGCCAGAGTCCGGAAAGGGTGCGGGTCTCCAGCCGCTCCGGCACATGAAATTGCGGGTCGACCAGCCCATTGGAGTTGTATTCGAAACGGGGATCAAAGGGCCACATGTAACCAAAATCGAACACGCTGATATGTTCGCCGTCATCGAGCAGATTGCCCGGGCTCGGATCCCAGTCGAACCAGCCCCAGCGAGCCAGCTCCCCCTGCACCTCCAGCATCTGTGCCAGATTGCGCTCGTTGAGCTGATGCACCGGCACGCCCCGCAGCCAGGGCGAGACCAGAATGCCGGCACGGGCCGAACCAAAGCTGGTACAGACCACGTGGGAGAGCACGGTGGGATGCAACTCGCGCAGCGCTTCAATTTCGCGCCGCCGCTCCAGCTCGGTGAGGAAAGCGGTCTTGCCATCGAGATTGGCGACCAGCGAATCGTTTCGGCGCCGCTTGAGGCACCAGTGATGGCCATCGATCTTGAGATGAAACACCTCGGCGGTAAGACCGTGACGATAGACCTTGATCACCGACGGATGGGAATCCTTGAGTCTGACCAGCTGCGCCACGGGAAGCGGACAGTCACGTTCGCGCCCGACCCGGATCTCCTCCTTGCTCTCGAGCATACGCAGCAATCTGGCTTGCCGTGCCATCACCTTGGGATTCATACATGTACCTCCTGTCGCTACTGAGAGACTAAACAGCACCTCTCTCGCAGACCAGCAGCAAACGTTCATGATGACGCTTTCATCACATATTCCGGACAACCTCTCGATCGGGATCACAATATGCAGGGCCGAAGTGCAACCAAAAATTCATCAGGCGGTCATTAAATTGACATCCATGAACCGGCCACGCACCATCGGGTCAAATAGTATGCAGATGATCTGCATCTCTCTCACTTGCTCAAAGGATGAGCTGATATGAATCGCCCCTTCTCAGGCCGTCGCCGCGCCCTGAGTCTCTCCCGCCTGCTGCTGATCCTGCTCGGTGGCCTGCTCATCGTGACCCTGCTGCTGCCGCTCATCAATCCCGGCAGCTGGCTTGGCCGTGCCCAACCGCTGGTGCTGGGGCCCGCCGACAATCCGCTGGCCACCCTCACCCGCCACGCCCTTCTCTACAAGAGCGACAGCCGTGGCCTCTATCTGGTGGTGCGCAGCCAGTGGCAATTGCGAGGGCAGCTCCAGCCGGGGGACAAGGTGCGGGTGGAGCTGCTCAACGACAAGGGGGAGCGGATCGACGAGCTGAGCCAGCCGGTGGAGAAGCGTCAGGTGTGCCGCAACAACCGCTGCACTCTGGATCTCAACAGCACGTTGCGCGCCCCGGACGATGCGCTGGCCAGCCGTTACCAGCTGCGGATCGGCCTGCTGCTGGCAGACCGCCCCGAGAGCGGTGACTTCAGCCAGATCCTGCAGACCCTGCCGGAGCAGGGCTTCAACCTCACCTACCTGATGGTGAGCCTGACGCTGGTACTGGCGCTGAGCGCCGCCGTGCTGAAGGCGGTGCTGCCAAGGCTGCGCCGCAGTCTGCGCTGGCGCATCATCGGCAGCCTGCTGCTCGGCAACCTCACCTTCGTGCTGCTGCACGGCTTCGTGGTATTCAAACTGGGGGAGTTTCTGCTCTGGTCAGGCTTTCGCCCGGAGCACTACTATCTCGCTTGGGGCAGCATGGTGCTGGGCTGGAGCCTCTGCGCACTGGCCGGATTCAACCTCTACATGGGGCTGGTCTTTACCGCCCTCTCCGGCATAGGACTGCTGGCCAACTTCATGAAGATCGCCATCTACGGCGTGCCGCTCGGCGGCGATGATCTCGGCAACCTGATGGCGCTGCTGCGGATCCTGCAGGATCAGCACCCCGTCGTGCCGCTGCTCGGCGGCGCTATCGCGCTCTTCCTCTGCTGGCGCTTTGCCCTCTCCCGCTGGATCCTGCGCACGGCCGCCGCCACCGTGGCCTTCTTTGCCCTTTGCGTGTTTGCCACCCAGACCAGCAACAAGCTGCTGGGGGCCAACGTGCGCTACGTGGATCGGGCGGTCAACTACCACAGGGACATCATCCGCTCCGGCCCCGGCCTCTACCTGTTCAATCTGGTGGACGAGATGCTGGAGCAGGGCAGCGTGTTTCGCTACCCGCTGCAGATCAACGAATTCACCCCCCAGCTGAGCCAACCGCCGCAGGGGGCTGCGCCGCGCTGGGATCTGGTGATCGTGCTGCAATATGAGTCGCTGATGCTCGACTGGCAGGGGCGGCTCTGCGCCCCCGTTCCCACCCTGAACCTGCCCGCCACCATCCAGCAGTGGCACAAGACCATCCACTCCCCCACCACTGGCGGCATGACGGTGCTGGCGGAGTTCGAGATGAACACGGGCCTGCCGGTGGGGCTGCTCAAGCAGGGGGTGGTGCCCTACTACTACCTCTCGGATCAAGTGCCGGGGCTGGCCCAGAGCGCCAACCAGAGCGGCTACCAGACCCTCTTCGTCCACCCCTATGTGGAGAAGTTCTGGGGCCGCGCCAAGGCGATCCCGGCGCTTGGCTATCAGGAGCGCTGGTTCGACAGCCGCTTTACCACCCTCGAGCACAAGGGGCTCTATATCTCGGACGATGCCCTCGTCGATCACCTGCTCAAACGCAGCGAACAGGATGACAAACCGCTGTTTGCCTACGCGGTTACCATGCAGGGGCACGGCCCCTTCGATGGCCCCCGCTATCAGGCACAGGAGCACAGCGGCGCCTGCCCGAACGAGAGCGAGAGTGACAGACAGCTGCTCAACACCTACTACACCGGGGTGGTAGATGCCATGGCCTCGCTGGAGCGGCTGCTCAAGAGTCTCGATCAGTCTGGCAAGCGCTATCTGGTTGTCGCCTTTGGCGATCACCAGCCCTTCCTGATGTCGGCCGGCAAGGGCATTCACGGCGACAAACCGGCGCGCGATGCCACCTATCAGATCCCCATGATGGCCTTCACCCGCGCCGATGATTCCCTCAATCTGGCGACCCAGTTTGCGCCGGTGCGCCAGCTCTATCAGATGGGACAGGCCACTCGCCAGCTGCTGGCCGGCAACCTCACCCCCATCAGCGACGGCCCCCTGCTCCATCCGGTGCTGGGCGAGGAGAAGGGTTTCGACGTCTCGCCGCTGGTGCCGCAGATCCGCGCCAGCTTCCGGACCGATGCCCTGCCCTGACAATGTCATCCCCCAACAACAGACAAGGCCGCATCGGCGGCCTTGTCTGCTTCCTGCCCCCCGTCAGGCGCTGTGCCACCAGGGCTCAAGCAGCGTGAGCTGCTGGCGGTCGAGATCCAGCTCCGCCTCGACGCCCAGCGGCAACGTCAGCATGGGGTGGGTATGGGCGCAGTCAAACTCCGCCAGAATGGGGAAGTGCGGCTCCCCCACCACCTCCAGCAGGATATCGAGCGGGCGCTTGCCGCTGCCCTGATCGTTGAACAGCTCGTGCTTGCCGAGGATAAGGGCGCCGATCCGATCAAACACCCCGCACAGCTTGAGATGGGCGAAGGAGCGCTCCACCGTCTCGGCGGATTTCAGGCTGTCCTCTAGCAGCAGAATATCGCCACGCTCGATGGCCGGCATATAGGGGGAACCCCAGATCCCCGCCATGGTGTTGAGGTTGCCGCCCATCAGCCGCCCCTGCACCCGACCTGAGCCCACCGAGATCAGCCGATTGGGCTGGCACTGCTTGGCCCGGTTCTGGTTTTCCCAGTCCAGCCGCTCATCGCTCCATTGCGCGGGGGTCGGCAGCGTACAGGGGACGCCAGCCTCGTCGGCCAGCACAATCTGTAAAAAACTGGCCAGCGTCTCATCCACCAGCGGCGGCAACTCGCCGAATGAGGCCACCAGCGCCGGGCCATAAAAGGTAACCAAACCAGTCTGGGCATAGATGCCGAGCAGCAGGGCCGTCACATCGGAGTAGCCCACGATGATCTTGGGATCCCGTTTTAGCGCATCAACATCGAGGTAGGGCAGCAGGGAGTTGGAGTTGCTGCCGCCAATCACCGACATGATGCAACGCACCTCGGGGTCGCGAATAAGGGCGTTGAGCTCCTCGGCCCGCGCGGCGATGGAACCGGAGCGCCAGTGATCCTGCTGGCCGGTGAGGCTGCCCGCCTTGAGCCGGAAGCCCTGCACTTCGAGAAAGGCTTTTGCACGGGCAAAACGGGTGGGCGCCCAGGCGGTTGCCGCGCTGGAGGGGGAAAAAAAAGCGATGGTGTCGCCGCGCTGGAGTGGCGGGGCAAGGAGTCTCGTCATCAGTCACATCCCCCGGGGCTCATCAAACCGTGAAAACAGAGCCCTGACTATCCCTTATCGCCCCTGTTGGCACAACGGCTGGCTCGCCATCGTTTAGAAATACAAAACGCTTGATTCATTATTAACAGATATTCTAAACAAAACCACGCTCCTAGAATGACCTCATTGCGATAGCCAGCCCCCGCTGTCAGCCAGAATGGTCGCCCGGGCAAGCCTGAAGCTTGCCGCCGACCCACTCTCTTGCGACGCCGATTTCAATGAGGACCCCGTCATGAATAGAACCGCATCCCCCACGGCACTGGTTGTTGAAGGTGGCGCCATGCGCGGCATATTTGCCAGCGGCGTGCTGGATGCGTTTATCGAACGTGACTACCGTCCCTTTGACTTTGCCATCGGCGTCTCGGCCGGCGCGACCAACCTCCTGGCCTATCTCGCCAGCCAGCATGGCCGCAGCCACGACATCCTGACCGAGCTGGCCTGCACCCCGGAGTTTCTCGACCCGCTGCGTTTTGCCAAGGGGGGCAATCTGGTGGATATCCACTGGCTCTGGCACACCAGCTGCCGCAAATACCCCCTCGATATCCATCGCTATCGAGAGAGCGGCATCCCCTTCTATGCGGTGGTGACCAATGCCCTGACCGGCAAGGCGGAGTACATCCGGGTCAAGCCGGAGAACATGGATGAGGTGCTGCCCGCCAGCTGCGCCATTCCCCTCGCCTCCCGCGAATATCCGCAGGTGCACGGGGTGCCGATGACCGATGGCGGGGTGGCCGACTCCATCCCGGTGATCGAGGCCTACCGCCGCGGCGCCCGCCAGATGACGGTGATCCTCTCCGAGCCGCTGGGCTACCGGCTCAAGCCGATGCCCTTCCCCTGGATGATCCGCACCCTGCTCAAGACTCACCCCGCGCTGGCACAGGCGCTGGAGCAGCGGGATCGCAGTTACAACGAGGCGCTCGATTTCATCGCCAATCCGCCCGCTGATTGCCAGATCGAGGTGATCGCCCCGGCCGACTACTTCCCTGTTTCCCGTTTTACCCGCGATATCAACA
This sequence comes from Aeromonas sp. HMWF016, assembly GCF_963878195.1. Lineage (NCBI taxonomy): Bacteria > Pseudomonadati > Pseudomonadota > Gammaproteobacteria > Aeromonadales > Aeromonadaceae > Aeromonas > Aeromonas sp. HMWF016. The sequence continues at coordinate 58,027 of NZ_CAWNWX010000096.1, read as the reverse complement.
AGCTGGAGATGGGATACGTGATGGGCAAGTGCGCTGGCTATCAGGCGGCCCTGCTCAATTGACAAGGGTTTTACAGGCATGACCCGACCTGCCGCGACGCACACGCCGCCACACAAGAACAATCGGGTCAGTTGAACAAGATGAGTCATAAACCGGACCGCGGCGAGAGCGGCGTAGCTCTCCCGGCTAGTCAATACCGGGACAGACACGCCCCTTTCAATGCCAAGGCATGTCACCCTCAGACAAGGTGTTTATTTATGTCGTTTCTTCTCACCCAGCCCGCGCTGGTGCAGCTGTTCGAACGGCTGCTGCCCGATTACCGGATCATGGCCCCTGCGGCCGAATATCGGGGCGGTCGCTTCTCCGACACCGACAACGTCACCTACCACAGCATCCGCCATCCGGCCGATCTGGTGTGGCAGGAGAAGTCCCACTTCTCCCCGAAAGAGGTGGTGCTCCCCATCACCCAGACCCTGTTCCACTTCGACAATCTGGAGCTGCGCGAATCGAAGGTGGAAGCCAAGCCCACCCTGCTGTTCTTGCGCAGCTGCGATATCCACGCCCTGCGCAGGCTGGATCAGGTCTATCTCAAGAACGGCCAGAACAGGGACGTCTACTACGCCCGGCTGCGCAGCAAGCTCAAGCTGGTACTGCTGGAGTGCCGCGAGAGCTTCGAGAACTGCTTCTGCGTCTCCATGGGCAGCAATGAGACCCGGGACTACGCCGCCGCCATTCGTCTGAGCGATGAGGGCGCCCGCATCGAAGTCAAGGATCCCGAGCTGTTCGGCTACTTTGCCGAGCTGGGTGAATCCGATGACTTCGCCCCGGAGTTTGTCCAGAGCAACCCGGTCAAGGTGCGCACCCCGGACAGCGTCTGTGACGACCCCCAGCGGATCCGCCAGATCCTCACCGATCATCCGGTCTGGGCCGAGTACGACAGCCGCTGCATCGGCTGCGGCCGCTGCACCACCTCCTGCCCGACCTGCAGCTGCTACAGCGTGCACGACCTCACCTATGCGGAGAACCCCAAGCAGGGTGAACGTCGTCGCCAGTGGGCCAGCTGCATGGTGGATGGCTTCAGCGACATGGCCGGTGGCCACGGTTTTCGCGCCAAACATGGCGAGCGCCTCCGTTATCGCGCCCTGCACAAGGTCAACGACTACAAGGCCCGTCAGGGGGAGGAGCACATGTGCGTCGGCTGTGGCCGCTGCGACGATCGCTGCCCTCACTACATCTCCTTTAGCAACATCATCAACAAAATGACCGATGTGGTCGAACAGACCATCGCAGCCGACCACGCGCAGGGGGCGAACTGATATGTGCCAGTGCCAACAAACCGCAACAGCAGAACAGCAGCAGGAAGCGGTCGAAAACCGCCTGCTGCCCAAGGCCTACACCATTCTGGCCATCGAGCGTCACACCGAACTGGAGTGGAACTTTCGGGTCTCCCGCGACTTTGATGTCCACTACGGCCAGTTTGTGGAGATCTCCCTGCCCACCGTCGGCGAAGCGCCCATCTCGGTCTCCGACTATGGCGATGGCTATGTGGATCTGTTGATCCGCAAAGTCGGCAAGGTGACCGATGCGCTGTTTGCCCTCGATGTGGGCGACAAGGTGTGGATGCGCGGCGTCCACGGCAACGGCTATCCGCTGGAAGCCTATCGCAACCAGCACCTCATCGTGGTGGCGGGCGGCACTGGCGTCGCGCCGGTCAAGGGGCTGCTGCGTCGCTTTAGCAAACACCCGGAACAGGTGAAGTCCCTCGACATGATCCTCGGCTTCAAGAACGAGCAGGCGGTGCTCTATCGCCACGAGATGCCGCTCTGGGCCGAGCGCCAGAATCTCATCGTCACGCTGGATGAGGGTGAGGAGAGCGAGCAGTTTCGCATCGGCCGGGTCACCGATTACATCGACCAGCTGGATCTCTCGGATAGCGAGGATATCCAGGCCATCGTGGTCGGCCCTCCCGTCATGATCCGTTTCGTGGTGCTCGCCCTGCTTGAGCGCGGCATCCCCAAGGATCGCATCTGGGTCGACTACGAACGCCGCATGGCCTGCGCCGTCGGCAAGTGTGGCCACTGCCGGATGGGCGACACCTATATCTGCGTGGATGGCCCGGTCTTTCGTTTTGACCAGGCCCAGCATCTGATCGACTGAGGGAGAACACCATGAGTCTCGATATCGACATCATCAAGGCCCGCGCCAAGAACGAATACCGCCTCTCCAAGGTGCGCGGCGAAGCGATGATCAGCGTACGCATTCCCGGCGGGATCATGCCCGCCCACCTGCTGGCGGTGGCCCAGCAGATCGCCGAACAGTACGGCAACGGCTTGATCCACCTCACCACTCGCCAGAAGCTGGCGATGCCCGGCATCAAGTATCAGGACATGGACAAGGTCAACGCTGCCCTCGAACCCTTTATCAGGGAGATCGAGGTGGAGACCTGCGGCATCGAGGTAGCGGACACCCAAGCCGGTTACCAGACTATCGGCGGGCGCAACATCGTCGCCTGTCAGGGCAACACCATCTGCCAGAAGGGCAATATCGACTGTACCGGGCTGGCCCAGCGGATGGAGAAGCACCTCTACCCCAACCCCTATCACCTCAAGATGGTGATCGCCGGCTGTCCCAACGACTGCGCCAAGGCCAACATGGCCGACTTCGGCATCCTCGGCATCGCCAAAATCCACTTCAATGCCGAGCGCTGCATCGGCTGCGGCGCCTGCGTCAAGGCGTGCAGCCACCACGCGGTGGATTGCCTCGCCATCAAACATGGCAAGGCGGTCAAGGAGGAGAGCAAGTGCATCGGTTGTGGCGAGTGCGTGCTGGCCTGCCCGACCATGGCCTGGCAGCGGGATCCCAAGCAGCTCTACATGGTCAAGCTGGGGGGACGCACCAGCAAGAAGACTCCCCGTACCGGCAAGCTGTTTCTCAACTGGGTCACCGAAGAGGTGCTGCATGCGGTGATCAAGAACCTGTTCGAGTTCGAGGCCGAGATGCTGGATGGCAAGCCCATCTACCTGCACATGGGTCACCTTATCGACCGGGCCGGTTATCACAAGTTCAAGGAGCGGGTGCTGCGCGGCGTCACCCTCAACCCGGAAGCCATGGTCGCTGACCGTATCTTCTGGGCCGAAGATCAGTACGTCGCCAACATGCATGTCAAAGCGGTGCAATAGGAAAAACCTCGTTTGGGGAAGCTGATCATAGTGGCCGACAACCGGTGGGGATCTGTCGTTGGCCCGGGCGTGGATCACGCTTCCCCCTTTTTATTCCCGTTGGGGGCCTTTCCCCCGACCATCCGGGGTGCGTCACGGCGCGCCCCGTCATCTGGCCCGGCGCGGCATTGCGAGCGGGCCAGCATCCGGAGCCTGTTATGGACTTTCTCCCTCTCTTCTGTCAGCTGCAAAACAAGCCGGTGCTTATCGTCGGCGGTGGTGAGGTAGCGGTGCGCAAGGCGCGCCTGCTGCTCGATGCCAAGGCGAAGATCACCATCAATGCCCCGCACCTGGAACCCCAGTTGATGAGCTGGGCCGAGCAGGGTCGCCTGACCGTCTGCGCCGCCGACTTTCACCCCGAGCTGCTCGATGGCAAGTGGCTGGTGATCGCCGCCACCAACCAGACCGAGGTCAATCATCAGGTCTTCAGCGAGGCGAGCCTGCGCCAAATCTTCTGCAACGTGGTGGACTCTCCGGCCCACTGCAGCGCCATCATGCCCGCCATCATCGACCGCTCGCCGCTGATGGTGGCCATCTCCAGCGCCGGCTCGGCACCGGTACTGAGCCGCCAGCTGCGGGAAAAATTCGAAGCCATGCTGCCGCAGCACCTCGGCCAGCTCGCGGCGCTGGCGGGCAAGCTGCGCGAGCGGGTCAAACTCATTCCGGACAAGCTGGCCCGCCGCCACTTCTGGGAGCGGCTGTTCCGCCATGATCGCCTCGCCCGCCAACTGGCCCGTGGCCAGCAGCAGGCCGCCGAGCAGAGCGTCGTCGAGCTATTGAATGAGCCGGTGCAGAGCAAGGGAAGCGTCACCCTGGTCGGCGCAGGCCCCGGCGATGCAGGCTTGCTCACCCTGAACGGCTTGCAGCAGCTGCAGCAGGCGGATGTGGTGGTCTATGACCGGCTGGTCTCGCAGGAGGTGCTGGCACTTGTTCGCCGGGATGCCGAGCGGATTTTCGTCGGCAAGGAGGCGGGCCGCCACTGCGTGCCCCAGCAGGCGATCAACCAGCTGTTGCTGGAGCAGGCTCGCCTTGGCAAACAGGTGGTGCGCCTCAAGGGGGGCGATCCCTTTATCTTTGGCCGTGGCGGCGAGGAGCTGGAGACCTTGGCCGAGGCGGGGATCCCCTTCTCGGTGGTACCGGGCATCACGGCGGCCTCAGGCTGCGCCGCCTGCAGCGGCATTCCCCTCACCCACCGTGATCACGCTCAGCGGGTGCAGTTCATCACCGGCCACGACAAGGAGGGCAATATCGCTCAGGAGTGGTCGGCGCTGGCTGCGCCCCGCCAGACCCTGGTCTTCTACATGGGGTTGGCCCATGCCGGCCGCATTCAGGACGAGCTGCAGACTCACGGCCTGCCCGGCCACACCCCGGTGGCGCTGGTGGAGCAAGGCACCCGGCTCAGCCAGCGGGTAGTGCGCGGCGAGCTGCAACAGCTGGCGCAACTGGCCACTCAGGTAGAGAGCCCGAGCCTGATCATCATCGGTTCGGTCGTGACCCTGGCTGACAAACTGGACTGGTACGGCGAAGGCAATACTCTGGCCGGGGTGTAATCGCTCATAGCACGCCCCTTCACTAGACCAGTAAAAAAGCGACGCAGGCCATGGCCTGCGTCGCTTTTATCGGAATTGGGAAACAGATTTATTCGAAGGAGATAGGGCCAGTCGAGCCTGCATCACTATCCTGCCACTCGCTTTCACCGCGCACCCGCGGATCGCCCTGCAGGGTATAGAGGATCATTCCCTGACGGATCTGCAGCGCCCCATCGGCACGCTTGGCCTTGACCTTGACGTCGTTGACCCACACCTGCTCCTTGCCATCAACCCGGATGACGGCCACTGTCTGGCCAGTCCCGCTGTTTTTGGCAATCCACTTGCCCTGATAGGGAGAATCCCCCTTGGCCATCGGCAGAGAGGTGGCCTTACCTGCCGACCAGGATTGCACCGTGCAGATGCCGTTGGCACGGTTATCGTGCTTGATGGCGTAATCAATGCTCGGCTCGCTGGTGGAGGAATCAGCGCTGATACCGATCATGATCTTGCCGCTCTGGGCAGAGTAGGCATTGGGCGCATTGGTCTTCAGCGAGGCCTTTTTGCCGTTGATATAGACATTGCCATCCTGCGACTTGACCTGAATATTCATCGGGCAGGCAGCGGTAAAGTTCGGTACCGTAGCCGCCGCGCTGCCTGCATAAGCAGCGATGGCCAGAGTGATAACAGTCAACAGAGCAGATTTTTTGTACATCCTGATACGCCTTCAAGAAATGGTGGTTCAAAAAAAGTGGGGTCATCCATGATGAGAGGTCATCCTGATGGCAACAACTCTAGTCCAGCCGATGAGGGTGACCCAGTTAAAAAAAATAAAACCCGTGCCCGCCGTTATGAAAAAATATAAACAAACAAAATCAATACGTTAATTTCAAAACTATCTTCATCATCCCCCTATCTGGCATCTCTGTTCTCAAACATCGTGCACAAAAAAAGCCGATAACCCGGTTATCGGCTCGCCATTTCAACACGCAGGTTCAGCGCACGGGGTAAAGCTTGCTATCTCAAACCACCACGGCGGTGCCGCTGATGCTGACCATCAGCATGCTGCCGTTCTGCCCCACTACCTCGTAGTCGATATCGATGCCGACCACCGCATTGGCCCCCAGCGCAGAGGCGCGCTCCTTGAGCTCATCAAAGGCAATCTCGCGGGCACGGGCCAGCTCTTTTTCGTAGGCGCCGGAGCGGCCACCGATAATGTCGCGGATCCCGGCAAAGAGATCCTTGAAAAGGTTGGCGCCAAGGATGGCTTCGCCCACCACGATGCCGCGGTATTCACGAATGCTCTTGCCTTCCAGGGTGGGGGTTGTCGAGAGGATCATCTTGAACTCCTATGGGTGACAGAGGGCTCAGACTAACCCAACTCCCCGCAAATCCCAACCGGGTGGTTGCCTTTGCGACGCGGGATTTAAAAATGACGACAGCCATATAAAACAACACCGCGACGGGCGCGGTGTTGTGATGTGAGTGCAATGACAATCAGGGATTGTAGGCGACGACCGAGCCGCTCAGCCCCGTCATCTGGGAGATCTTCCCCTGGATCCCCTGCAGCTTGGCCTTGGAGACATCCGGCCCGATAAAGACCCGGTTGATCTGCCCCTGCACCGGCGTGCGTGGCGAAGTGTGGGCCGAATAGCCGGCAGCCCGCAGCTTGCTCACCAGTGCGTTGACGCTGTCGACGTTCTTGAACGCGCCGAGCTGGAGGATCCAGCTCCCCTGCGCCGGTGCCGCGGCGGGCGCTGGCGTGGTCGGCTGGCTCATCTTGCTCTCGATAAGGTCATCGAGGGACTTGATCTGGCCTGCCTGCTGTTTGGCTGGCGCTGGAGTCGGAGCCTTGGCAACCTCGACCGGCTTGGTCGGAACCGGTTTCGGTGCCGGCTTGGGTTGCTCCACCGGCGCCTTGGCGACCACTTCCGGCTTGGGTTGCGGCTTGGCAGGCGCGGCTTGCTGTACCGGCTGCTGGGCAACCTGCGCACCGGCCTGCTGGGCGGCACTCCCCTGATTGCCGAGGATCATGGGGTCGGCGACCTCTTCCACCTGCCACTGCTGGGCGGCCGAGGCTTGCTGCTGGCTGGCCAGATGCTCGGCCGGCAGAGTGCTTGCCGCCGATACCTGCAGCGCGGGCTTGGCCGGCTCAAGATCGGGACGCAGCGGAATTTTGGCAAACGCCTCCTCCTTTTGCGCCAGCTTGTGACCATCCAGCAGGTCCGGCAGGAAAATAACGACCAGGGCCACCAGAATAACGGTCCCCACCAGACGGTTTTGAAACTTCGAGGCCAAGTTGACTCCTACTTCCTTTACTTGATCCAATTCATGGCATGCCCCCGACAAAGAGGGGCTGGCTAGCTGGCGAACCCCGCCAGCACATCGGCGACAGTGTAAAACGAACCAAACACAATGACCATATCGTCAGGACTCGATACGGCCAAGGCCGCCTGATAGGCAGCCTCGACGCTGTCAAAGGTCGTCGCCGGCCCCTCTCCGGAGCCAAGCGCCTGTGCCAACTGGGCCGCACTTGCCGCCCTCGGGCCGGTCAGGCTGGCCAGATACCACTCGCCGATCAGACCGTCGAGCTCGGCAAGCGACCCCGCCATATCCTTGTCCTTGAGCATGCCGACCACGGCGCGGCGCACACCCGAACAGGGCATCTTGCGCAGCTGGGCGGCCAGATAGGCGGCCGAATGGGGATTGTGGGCCACATCGACGATAACCAGCGGAGCGCTTTGCAGCTGCTGCATCCGGCCAGCCAGCCGAGCATTGGCAAGCCCGTCGCGGATGGCAGACTCCGGCAACGGCAAACCGAGGGATTCCAGCGCCGCCAGTACAGTCACCGCGTTCATCAGTGGCAGGGCCGGTTTGGGCAGGTCGCACCACTGGTGAAGACCGTGGTAATCCCAGCTGCTCTCATGCTCATCGCCACGAAAATCAACGCCGACCTGACGCAGGTTGGCGCCAATGCGTGCCGCCTCGCTGGCGATAGTTGCCGGGGGATTGGGCTCGCCGCTGATGGCAGGTTTGCCGGCGCGATACAC
>NZ_CAWNWX010000096.1:17064-50223 GCF_963878195.1 Aeromonas sp. HMWF016 | reverse complement strand
GCCTCGCGGGTATCACCCAGCCAGTCGCAGTGATCGAGGGCAATGGAGGTGATCATGGCCACATCGGACTCCACCACATTGGTGGCATCGAGCCGCCCCCCCAAGCCGACTTCCAGCAGCAGCACATCGGGCGCGGCGCGGCAGAAAAGCCACAAACCGGCCAGCGTCGCAAACTCGAAGAAGGTGAGCGCTATCTCGCCGCGCGCCGCTTCCACTTCGGCAAAGGCGGCGCAGTGATCGCTGTCGGCCAGCTCCTGACCATTGACCCGCACCCGCTCGGTAAAGCGCAGCAGATGGGGCGAGGAGTAGACGCCGACCTGGTAGCCGGCAGCCATCAGAATGCTGGCCGCCATGGCACAGCTGGAGCCCTTGCCGTTGGTGCCCGCCACCGTGATCACCTTGAATGGCAATCGGGTGAGCCCCATGCGACGGGCAACCGTGCCGACCCGCTCCAGCCCCATGTCGATAGAGACCGGATGGATCTGCTCCAAATAAGAAAGCCAGTCGACAAGCGACCGGCTTTGGGATTGATGCATGTTTGAACTCATCTTTACTCTGCGATGACGTGAGTATTCATCAGTTTGGCAAGCAGGCTGGCCAGACGGTTGCGCATTTCGCGGCGATCGATGATGAGGTCGATGGCGCCCTTCTCCAGCAGGAATTCGGAGCGCTGGAACCCTTCCGGCAACTTCTCGCGTACGGTCTGCTCGATAACACGCGGGCCGGCAAAGCCGATCAGCGCCTTGGGCTCGCCCACGTTGATGTCGCCCAGCATGGCCAAGCTGGCAGAGACTCCACCCATGGTGGGGTCAGTCAGCACGGAGATGTAGGGCAGGCCCGCCTTGGTGAGTCTGTCCAGCGCAGCACTGGTCTTGGCCATCTGCATCAGGGAGAACAGCGCTTCCTGCATGCGGGCACCGCCGGAGGCGGAGAAGCAGACCAGACCACGGCCTTCCTTGATGCACTCCTCGACAGCGCGCACGAAGCGGGCACCGACCACGGAGGACATGGAGCCACCGATAAAGGAGAACTCGAACGAACAGGCGACAACCGGCACCCCTTTGAGGGTCCCTTTCATCACCACCAGCGCATCTTTTTCACCCGTCTCTTTCTGAGCGGCAGACAAACGATCCTTGTAGCGCTTGGAATCCTTGAATTTCAAGACATCATGGGGCTCCAGCTCGGCACCGATCTCGGTGCGGCCCTGCTCGTCGAGAAAACTCTCGAGACGGGCGCGAGCGCTGATGCGCATATGATGATCACACTTGGGGCACACTTCGAGATTGCGCTCCAACTCTGCCCGGTAGAGCACCTGTTCACAAGCACTGCACTTGGTCCACACCCCTTCCGGAATGTTGTGACGACGAGGGGCAGTGATCTTGCTCTTGGGAAGAATCTTCTCAAGCCAGCTCATGGAATTCCTTAATGCTTTTGTGCCTGACAAAACGCATCGAGCCTTGTCTGTTCAATGACTTAATAGCTCGATGGCAACAAATGACGGGTCATTAAACCACAATTTTTCGGGCGCAGTTACTAAAAACTGGTCGTACCCGGTGCCGAGTCCGGCAGCCACAACGGGCCAAGCGGTACCCGGGGCAGAGCCAGTTCAGCCGGGTAATCCACATCGACCAGATAGAGGCCACCCGCTTTGGCAGTTGGCCCGGCCAGATTGCGATCACGGGCGGCCAGCACCTCGGCTACCCACTCCACCGGTTTAAGCCCCTGCCCCACCAGCAGCAGCGAGCCGGTGATGTTGCGCACCATGTGGTGCAAAAAGGCGTTGGCCCGGATATCGAGCACGATATAGGGGCCCTGACGGCTGACACAAAGGTGCGTCACATTGCGCCACGGCGTCTTGGACTGGCAACCGACGGCCCGGAACGAGCTGAAATCCTGCTCGCCCAGCAGGCACTGCCCGGCCTGATGCATCAGCTCGGCATCAATCGCCTCGTGATAATGGCTGACGCCGCTGCCGAGAATGGCTGGCCGGTAGTTGTGGTTGTAGATGACATAGCGGTAGCGACGGGCGGTAGCACTGAAACGGGCGTGGAACTCCTCGTCCACCTCCTTGACCCAGCGCACGGCGATGTCGGGCGGCAGGTTGGAGTTGAGACCCAGAGTCCAGGCCCCTTCGGCACGCTTGGCATCGGTATCGAAGTGGATCACCTGACCGGTGGCATGGACACCGGCATCGGTGCGTCCTGCGCACTGGATGGAGACCGGATGATTGGCGATCCGGCTGAGGGCTTTCTCCAGCTCCTCCTGCACGCTGATCACTTCTCGCTGACGCTGCCAGCCGAAATACCGGCTGCCGTCATATTCAATACCTAGGGCAATTCGCATGGATAAGGGTGTCTTTTGGTAAAGCAGTGAAAGAAACGGGGCGGATTATACGCATCTCGCGGCAAAAATCCCAAAATCCGCGCAAGCTCAGGCACAGCCGCAAGTAAAAAGGGCAGCCGCTGGCTGCCCTTGTCGTTCAAGTTCATCGGAATGATGCGATTATCCCAGTCGCTTGAGCAGTTTTTCCGCTTCGGCGCGCTGATGGTCGCTCCCCTGCTCTGCTGCCTCTTGCAGCAGCTCGCGGGCACTGTCCTTGTCATCGATTTCAAGGTAGGCGCGCGCCAGATCCAGCTTGGCACCCACGCCGCCATCATCGGCATCCACATCAAATCCGGTGGACTCCGGCAGCACCTCAGGGAAACCGTCCAGCCCCACATCCAGCGAGAAACCCTGATAGGGTTCCGGCTCTGATGTGGTGGCATCCGCTTCCGCCAAAAGCTTGTCGATCTCGACGTAACCGCTCTCCTGCGCCTGCTCGCGGGGTTGCAGATCTGCCGGGTGCGACTCGACCTCGGTAAAAGCATCTTCAAAATCAGAGAGCGCCATTTCGTTGGGATCCCACTCCAGATCCGCTTCAGCCTCTTTTTTAGCCTTGACCGGTTCTGGCTCCAGACCCAGCTCGGCCAGCATCTCTTCAGCACTGGCATCCCCATCCAGACTCAGGTCGATGGCATGCTCATCCTCAATCTCGACAGCAGGCTCCTCAAAGGCACCTTCGAAATCGCTGAGATCGAAACTGGCGAGATCATCGTCGGCAGGTTCGGCATGCGCCGGTGCACTCAATTCCGGCTCGATGTCGGCAGAAAGATCAGCGTCCAGCTCGGCGAAGAGCGCAGCCTGCAGCTCCTCTTCGCTCATGATCTCGTTGGCGCCTTTGGGCTTGGGATTGAACTCGCTGGCCAGATCCATGGCTGGCTCATTGGCAAGCGCTATCGGCTCGTCATGGGCAAGATCAAGGTCCGGCACCAGATCGGGGTCACGGCTGGTAGCAGCAGGCATCCGCTCGGGTTCGAAGCCCTGCAGATCCATCTCACCCTCGTCGCTGAACACCAGCTCGACATCCGGCTTCGGCGCCGGCTCAACCGGCATGAAGCCATCCGGGGTGTTGAGGTCAGGCAGCGGACGCTCCGGCTCGTTGTCGGTGATATCGACGCTGAGCAGATCATCAAACTCGCTGTGATCCTGATCCATCATCATTGCGGTGGATTCAGAGAGGCTCTTCTCCTGCTCTTCCAGCTCACGACGGGCCCGGGCGCGCAGCCAGAGGGTCACCAGCGCCAGCACCAGCAACACCGGCAGCAAAATGATCATCGCCAGATTGAGCGGTGAGGAGAGCAAGTCCATCAGCCAGTTCTGCTTGTGCTCGGGCTCGGCCACCACGGGCGGCACCGGCTTGGCCTTGAGCTCGGCAATCTCTTTCTCCAGCGCAGTCTGATCCTGCAGCTGAGCCTTGAGGGTCTCCACCTCTTCGGTCAGGGATTGCAGGCGCAGCTTGAGCCTGTGGTTCATCTCGGTCACCTGGGCGAGCTGGGCATTGGCATCTTCCAGCGCCAGGGTCATCTCGGTAGCAGGTTTGCCAACCGGTTTGTCCAGATCGGAGGGCAGCGGGGCAGGCGCAGTACCGCTTGCCGCACTTGGGGCCGGGGCAACGGCCTCTTTCGCCGGAGCCTCGTTGACCTTGGCCACTTCCTTGGCGTCAGCCACCTTGGTCTCGGCAGCTGGTTTCGGCTCGGTCACAGGTGCAGGGATGGGTGCCGCCTTGACGGCAGGCAGCGGAGCAGGCGCCGCCTTTGCGGGTTCTGCCTTGGCCACTTCTGGCTTGGCAGGCGCCGCTTTGGCTGCGACCGGTTTGGCCGTATGAGCCTGTTTGTTGGCCAGATATTTGGGGCTCAGCCCTTTCCAGCTGGCGTTGTCGCTGCGGAACTTGGCGCGGGCCTCGGCATCGGTGATGACGCTCGCCTCGGCAGCGGTAGGCAGCTGGATGCGCGAGCCCACCAGAATATGGTTGATATTGCCATCGGCAAAACTGCGGGGGTTTTTCTCGTAGATCGCGACCATGGTCTGATAGACGCTGACGCGGCTGGAGGGACGATACTTGCTTGCCAGACTCCAGAGGGTATCGGTAGGACGAATCGGGCCATAGCTGGCGGGATTGGCGGTTGCCACCTGACGGACGATGGGCTGGGCAGTTGCCCGAACCGGCTGCGCGACGGGCTGGGCCAGCGGCTGGCTGTTGACAGCGGGTGGTGCGGGCTCGTCAGGGCCTTTCAGTTCGACAAAAAACGGCTCCCGTGAGGAATCTGCAGCCTGAACGGTGCCCAGCAGACCCAATGCGAGTAGCGTTGCCAATGTTATGCGGGAATGTCCCATATTCGTTCCTTCGTATGACGGCCCTATCACATTGAAAAATCTGGATAGTTACCCCAAAACAGTCGGTTCAATATAAATCAGGCTCGCCTTGCAAGCCAGCAGTCCGACACATTTAGCACCCAACTTGCCTCTGAGTGTAGAAAAAAACTTAATCAGTTGATATCGCAAAAGAATCTTGCAACACCGCAGTGCGGGGCCGGTCACACACCACACTATTTGCTCAGAGGGAGCGCCGCCGTCCTGCGGCGCCCCCTCTTGGCCATACGGCCTTACAGGTAGTCGCGAACCAGCAGCTCGGCAATCTGGACGCTGTTGGTGGCAGCGCCCTTACGAACGTTATCGGCCACGATCCACATATTTACACCATTGGGGTGAGAAATATCCTGACGGATGCGGCCAACCAGCACTTCATCCTTGCCGGTTGCATCGCGTACCGGGGTCGGATAGTCCCCTTCCTCTTCAAACAGGGTCACGCCCGGCGCTGCGCGCAGCAGATCCTTTACCTGCTCGGCATCGAGCGGCTGGTGCAGCTCGACATGGACGGCTTCAGAGTGGCCGTAGAAGACCGGCACCCGCACGCAAGTCGGGTTCACGGCAATGCTGGCATCGCCCAGGATCTTCTGGGTCTCCCACACCATCTTCATCTCTTCCCGGGTGTAGCCGTTGTCGGTGAAGCTGTCGATCTGGGGGATCAGGTTGAACGCGATCTGCTGGGGGTAGAGAGTCGGCTCGACCGGGCGACCGTTGAGCAGCTGGGCGGTCTGGCCAGCCAGTTCACTCACCCCCTCTTTGCCGGAGCCGGAAACCGACTGATAGGTGGCGACGTTGATGCGGGCGATGCCCACCTCATCGTGCAGCGGCTTCAGGGCAACCAGCATCTGGATGGTGGAGCAGTTGGGGTTGGCAATGATGTTGCGATTGCGAAAATCGGCCAGCGCATCCGGGTTTACTTCCGGGATCACCAGCGGAATATCTTCGTCGTAACGGAAGCAGGAGGTGTTGTCGATGACGATGCAGCCATGATCGGCAGCAATCGGTGCCCACTTGGCAGAGACCTCGGCCCCGGCCGAGAACAGGGCAATCTGCACCTGGCTCCAGTCAAACTCCTCGACATCGAGGATCTCGAGATTCTTGCCATCAAAGCGCACGGTTTCACCGGCGCTGCGGCTGGAGGCCAGCGGATAGAGCGTAGCGACCGGAAACTCGCGCTCTTCCAGGATCTCGATCATGGCCTGGCCCACGGCGCCACTTGCGCCCAATACCGCGACATTAAACTGCTGGCTCATTCTGTTCTCCTCTAATAAAACGGCTATGGCGCCTGCTGGCGCCATGGTCGGCGGGGCTCCGATATGCGGGGCATCCTCGCCTGATATGGCCAATCCGACGCGGAGCAAGCCTGCCTCGGACCGGTAAAAACGGGGTCATAAGTAGTGCGGACGTAGCGGCCCACCCACCTTATGAGAGTGAAATATCAAATCCGGCTGCCCCCAGCATGTCGCAGGCAAACTCACCCTTGACCTGCAGGGAAGAGAGCTCGCGGCGCTCCGGGTAATGTTTGCGCTGCTCATCGAAGCTACCCGGGACACCCAGCCGGGCGCGAAAACGGGCATCGTCGCGGCGTACATCGTAGATAAGGTGGACCAGCTGCTTGATCAATCCCTGATCCGGCGCCCGTCCGGGCACCACCGCCTGCACATCGGCGACCGGCAGCAGCGTACGCAGATCCTGACGGGGCTCGCGCCCCAGCTGGCGGCAGAGCGCCTCATAGAGCATCCAGGTACCGCGCGCCTTCCCCTCCAGGCTGTAGCCGGCAATATGGGGGGTGGCAATCTCGGTATGAGGCACCAGCTGCGCAAGCGGCTCCGGCTCGTTCTCCCAGACATCCATCACCAGCCGCAATGGCTTGTCGCTCAACTGACGCGCCAACAGGGCCCGGTTATCCCACACCTCGCCACGGGATGCGTTGATAAGGATCTGCCCGGCGGGGCGCGCGGCAATCTGCTCGGCATCCAGCAGATGGTAGGTCGCATCCGGCCCGTCGCGGGTAATGGGCACATGGAAGCTGACGATATCGGCGCCAAGGGCGTTCTGATAGTCGACAAAATCCGCATCTAGGGCATTGCGCGCCTTGGGGGGATCGCAGCGCAGCACCCGCATACCGAGCGCTTGGGCCTTGCCGGCCACGCACTCGCCGGTATTGCCAGCCCCGATCACCGCCAGCGTCATGGTTGCGAGATCAAGCTCGTAGCGCTCGGCCAGCACCAGCAGGGCGGAGAGCACATAGTCCCCCACCGAATATTTGTTGCAGCCGGGGGCGCTATAAAAGGGGATATTGCGGCTAGCCAGCAAAGCTTTGTCGACATGATCGGTGCCGATGGTCGCGGTACCGACAAAAGCCAGTTTGGGGCTGGTCGCCAGCAAGTCGGCGTTCACTTTGGTCACCGAACGCACCAGCAGCACATCGGCATCTTGCAGATCGCTGGCCTGCATCTGCCGCCCGGGCAGGGCAACCACTTCACCAAACTCGGCAAACAGCTCCACGGCGTGGGGCATATTCTCATCTACGACTATTTTCATCGGGCTCTCTTTGCAGGCAACCGCCATGGACGCGCCATTCTAGCCCAAAGCCCGCCAATATTTCAGCCTGACATGCACTTGGTTACCGCAGACCAAGGGTAATTGATGAACGAACAGCCAAATGTGTAAGCAGAGGTAAACAGAAGGGCAGGTCTGCTTTGTCGTCAAACCATGCAGTGGCACAATGGCGCTCTTTTTCCAGACCCTTGCCGATAGAGATCATGCCGCCCCATAGCCCTTCCCTCTCCCGCAGTCAGGTGCTCGCGTTTACCACCCTTTTGATCCTGCCCCTGCTGCTGCTTGCCATCCTCCCCTGGCAACCCTTTCTGACCGGCTCGCTGCAATCGGGCTGGCTCTGGTGGCCTTATGCCCTCACCCGCATGGTCGATATTCCCGGAATTGGGATCAGCGCCGCGCTGCTATTGCTGCTGACCAGGCAGAAACTGCAGCTCGATCGCTCGTCCCTGCTGGCTCTGGCCGGCGCGCTGCTGGTGCTGCTTGCCGGAGACTGGCTCATCAAAAGCGTCATCAAGCATCTGACCGAAGAGCCCAGACCCTATCTGCTCTGGCTGGAGAGCCAATCCCTGATCCCTGCAATCAAGAGCTTCTACGCCGCCAGCACCGAAGTACGCAGCGAACAGGTACACGCCGCCAGCCAGCTGCTGGCACTGCCCCAGTGGCTTGGCAACCACTGGCAGAAGGAGGTGAACTACGCCTTCCCCTCCGGCCACAGCATCGCCGCCATGAGCCTTGCCCAGTTCTTTGGCCTCATCTGGCTGGCCCGCGCACCGGCAGGGGTCTGGCTGCTGCCGATCTTGGCACTCGGAATAGGGCTGTCACGCATGGTGATCGGCATGCACTGGCCAACCGATGTGCTGGCAAGCGCCATTCTCGGCAGCATCACGGCGCTGCTGGCCGCGCGCTGGTGGCTGCACAGATATTGAGCCATCGTTTTTCCCGCAAGGCTCCCTCTTGCGGGATGGGGACAAGCCTGCGCTTTTTTGCCATAATGCCGCCTCATTTTATGCTGACCGAGATCCCATGACCGACGCAGTTCATACCCTCAAGGGCCGTTTTCGTGGTTTTTACCCCGTCGTCATCGATGTTGAAACAGCCGGCTTCAACGCCAAAACCGATGCCCTGCTCGAAATCGCGGCTTATACCCTGAAGATGGATGAGCAGGGGTGGCTCCTGCCCGATCAGATTTTCCATTATCATGTGGAGCCTTTCGAAGGCGCCAATCTGGAGCGTGCCGCTCTGGAGTTCACCGGTATCGACCCCTTCAACCCGCTGCGCGGAGCTGTCTCTGAAAAAGAGGCGCTGACCGAGATCTTCAAGGGGATCCGCAAGGGGATGAAGGAGAGCGACTGCAGCCGCGCCATTATCGTGGCCCATAACGCCACCTTCGATCACGGCTTCGTGATGGCGGCTGCCGATCGGGCTGGCCTCAAGCGTAATCCGTTCCATCCGTTCGCCACCTTCGATACCGCCGCCCTCTCCGGGCTGGCGCTGGGCCAGACCGTACTGGCCAAGGCGTGCCAGAGCGCCCGCATTCCGTTTGACAACAAAGAGGCTCACTCTGCCCTCTATGACACTGAGCGGACTACCGACCTCTTCTGCCATATCGTCAACCGCTGGAAGAGCATGGGCGGCTGGCCGCCAGTCGGGCCGGGTAGCGACTCAGCCTCTGGTGATGAGGAACTGGAATAAGTTGCAAAGGCTGCCGCTGGCAGCCTTTCTTTTATGTGCCTTGACTCTCTTTTGCCTCTATTGCCCCTCCACCGCCCGCTTTATCCCCCTGGCGATTCCCACACGAGAGCAAGCTGGGAGGCGCGACGTGCGAAGAGCAAATACCATCCCCGATCAACTTTGTTTCAGATGACCTTGGTCAGATGCCCGTTTTGACCGATTTTTTTCTCGACATTTGTCACATTTTTCGCAAACTAACTCCCCTTCACATGACAGACAGCAATAACAAACATAAGGAAATCAAATGAATCCAGTTGTTATCGCAGTCGGGCTGATGCTGGTGCTCAGTCTGCTGCGGATCAATGTGGTGGTCTCACTTGCGCTGGGCGCCATTGCCGGCGGCCTGGTCGGCGGGCTCTCCCTGACCGATACCCTGACTACCTTCAGCGGCGGTCTTGGTGGCGGCGCCGAGATTGCCCTCTCCTACGCCATGCTGGGGGCCTTTGCCGTCGCCATCTCCCGCTCCGGTATCACCGACCTGCTGGCCAGCAAGGTAATCAGCCAGCTGGGCAAGGATGCCAGCAGCAGCCGCATTTTGTGGGTCAAGACCCTGCTGCTCTCATCCGTTCTGGCAGTATCCATCTCCTCGCAAAACATCATACCGGTGCATATCGCCTTTATTCCGATCCTGATCCCGCCACTCCTCCACGTGATGGCGCAGATGCAGATCGACCGTCGTCAGGTGGCCTGTGTCATCACCTTCGGCTTGACCGCCACCTATATGGTGCTGCCGGTCGGCTTTGGCGGCATCTTCCTGAACAATATTCTGGCCAAGAACCTTATAGATAACGGTGTGCCGATCACCTCCAGCCAGATCCCGCTGGCCATGGCCATCCCGGGCTGTGGCATGGTGCTGGGTCTGCTGATTGCGGTCTTCTTCAGCTACCGCAAACCCCGCCAGTATGACTTGGCCAAGATCCTGGAAGCCGAGCCGGAAACCGTCGAGCTCAATCTCAACCATATCTGGGTTGCTCTGCTGGCTATCGGCGTCGCACTTGGTCTTCAGCTGATGACCAACAGCATAGTGCTGGGGGCATTGGCGGGTTTCGTCATCTTCACCTGCGGTGGCGTCATCAAGTTTCGCGAGAGCCAGGATGCCTTCACCCAAGGGGTACGCATGATGTCGCTGATCGGCTTCATCATGATCTCCGCCGCCGGCTTTGCTGCCGTCATGAAGGCAACTCACGGCGTCGAGAGCCTGGTTCAGGTCGTTTCCAGCTCTATCGGTCAGCACAAAGGCATTGCCGCCTTCCTGATGCTGCTGGTGGGCCTGCTCATCACCATGGGGATCGGTTCCTCCTTCTCCACCGTGCCCATTATCGCCACCATCTATGTGCCGCTCTGCCTGCAACTGGGTTTCTCTCCCATGGCGATCATCGCGCTGGTCGGAACCGCCGGTGCGCTGGGGGACGCAGGCTCGCCTGCTTCGGACTCCACCCTCGGCCCCACATCGGGCCTCAACGCCGATGGCCAGCACGACCATATCTGGGACAGCGTGGTGCCCACCTTCATCCACTACAATATCCCGCTGGTTATCTTCGGCTGGATTGCCGCCATGGTGCTCTGACCTGAAAATGGCACTGTTTAGATAGCAAAGGCGGCCTGTTGGCCGCCTTTTTGTTGCTGATGGCAAGTTATTCTCTGCTCTACCCAAGCGCCACTTCCTGCATGATGGCGCGATTGACAAAGTAGCGGTGGCAGAACTGGAGAAAATCCTGCAAGGTCAGGGGCCTTGAGTAGAAGTAACCCTGGATCTCGTCTACCCCTATGCTCAGCACCGCCTTGAGTTCGTCGTTGTTTTCTACCCCTTCGGCCACGACGCGCACCCCCAGCTGATGAGAGAGCGAGGTGATTGCCTCAACAAAGAGTGCCTGCCGGGTATCGTTGTCGATGGCGGTGATAAAGGAGCGGTCAATCTTCAGCTTGTCGAAATAGAGCTCGCGCAGATATGAGAATGAGGACCAGCCGGTTCCAAAATCATCGAGCGCCACTCGCACCCCGATGTGGCGCAATGAGGCGATGATCTGCTTGCTCAGCTCGATATCATCCAGCGCAATGGTCTCCGTCAGTTCCACGATCAACTGCTGTAACCCGAGCGGGCCGACACTCATCCTCTCCTCAACATTGGCAGCCAGACCCATATTGAACATGGAGCTGGAGAGGTTGACCGAGATCTCCAGCAACTCCACCAGATCTTGCGGGAAGATGGAAAGATCACGCTGCAAACGGTGGAAAATCCAGAGCCCCAGAGCCTCTCCCAGACCATTTTCCTCTGACAACGCTATGATATCGAGCGGCGGAATAAAGCCATATTCCGGGTGATTCCAGCGGATCAGCACCTCGGCCCCCAGCCGGACAGCACTCTGACCACGCACTATCGGCTGATAGTAGAGGCAGAGCTGCTGGCACTCGGGGCTCTGGATCAATTCACGCAGCTCGGTCGAGAGGCGGCGGTTGCGCAGGTAGTGTTGATGCATGGCTCGGGAGAAGACCACTGAACGATGAAGCCGCTGGCGCTTGGCACTGTCGAGAGCTATATCGGCAAACAGCAGCATCTCCTCTGGAGTATGTACCGGACGAGCATACTGGCTTACCCCCATAAAGACCCTGACCCGGTGCGCCGGATCTGCTGCAAAGGCCAGATCGGCCAACTCGGTGCGCAACTGCTCCAGAAAGGGGAAACGCAGATAGGTCGGCATGGCGCCGGAGATAATGATGGCAAACTCGTCGCTGCCGGTGCGGGCCACAAAAATACCCGGCGCCACCACGCTATGAATCCGTTCGGCCAGCTGTTTAAGCAGTTCATCCCCTATCTCGTATCCCAGGCTGTCGTTCACTTCACGAAAGTGGCCCAGATCCACAAGGCAGACAGTGATGCTGCTGCCGCCGCCACGATAGGCTGCCCGCAACTTCAGGTGCTTGATAAGCGCCGCCCGATTGGGGAGACGGGTCAGGGGATCGTTCCACGCAAGAAACTGCTGGTGACGCACTTCGCGAAACAGCATCACCAGCATCACCATAGTTGCCGACATCAGAAAGGCGAGAATGGCAAAATTCTGGGTACGCGACTCATTGAGCAGCTCGCGTTGAGCAATGGCAGAGGGGCCGGTAAAGTTCTTCACCATGACATCACGAATAGCCGCCAGATCGCGATCAAGTTCTATCGAGAAATGAGCTAACCGGGTCGAATCGCGCGCTCCGCTCACCACATCCTGTTCGTACTCCTCAAACAGCGACATCAGCTTTCCTGCGGCTTGGGCAGCACCAAAGCGAGACCTGACCGGCTTTGCCTCTTCACCGTGCAGGAAAACATCAAGTCGGTTCCAGGCGATGTCAAACCGCTTGTTCATCTCCTCCTGGCTCACCGAGCCGGCGCGATAAAGCTGGAGCGATTCGCCAAAACCGTGAACCTCCAGCTCCAGCTGTGCCAACGCCCAAGCTGACAACTGGGTATAGCGGGTCACTGCATTGAATGCGCGGTCATAGTTCCAGACCGACCAGATGGCAACCCCCAAAAAGGCGGTCACCATCAGGATCAGGCTGACAAACTTGCCGCGCAGCATGCTACTTGCTCTCTAGCCCAATCAGCTGCCACACCATGCGGCTGTGATAGAGCTCCTTGTTCAGGTCGGGGTAATCAGAGAGCGGGTAGATAATCCAGAGAGGTCCTTTGTTGCGCAGGGTCAGCGGCTTGCCATCCTGCTTCTCGGCAACCAGCACAGGATACTTGTCACCATCCTCGACAGGCACGGCAGCCCAGTAATCATTGACGGCCATCGCCTTCACTTCGCTGCTCTTTAGGCCGTATTTCTTCACCAGCTCCCGTAGCAACACCCCGCGGTAAGTGTGACTACCTTCGGTCCAGGGCGTCTTGGTGGTCACTTCGCTTTGCGGCAGTGCCTCAAACTCGGCCCGGGTCAGACTAATCTGCCCCTTGCCATTGCAACACCCATCCCCCTTAATCGTCAGAAACGCATCGTCTGCCATCACCACGCTCGATACGAGACACCAAGACAACAACAGCACTCTGCCAAACCATCCGGTCATGATGAACCTCCATGTCATTGTGTTCAGTTTATTAATCGTAATCTCTTCTGCCATATGCAAACGAAAGAGAGGGGATACCGACTAAAGTCGCAGCCACACAACACAAGCAGAGGCACATCCTTTATTGACTACGACCTCAATGTCCTAAGACAGGATGACACTTCTCCCCCATCACTCACAACCGTTTAACAAAAAAATAATGCCCTTTTGGCTCTCATACATATCACCTAAGTGAGTTCCCCTCCCCCTATTCGCTATGGCGAAGCGCCATCAGGAAAAAGCATAAAAAAAGGCCGCTCGATGAGCGGCCTTCTGGCATTACCAATCAGGGATTAGCTGTCACGGCGCTTGCCACCGAATTTACGACCCTTGTCGAAAGCGCCTTCACGGCGATCCTTGTTGAAGGGACGGTCACCCTGCGGACGGCGATCCTTGTTGAAAGGACGGTCGCCACGGAACGGACGATCACCGCGCGGCGGACGGCTGCTGGTGTTGCCACCGGCCGGCACTTCGGTGTAGCGAGTGATCTGCAGCGGACGCTGGCAAACACGGGCTTTCTTGATCACTTCCAGTACATCAGCGCTCATGCCCTTGGGCAGGTCGACGGTAGAGAAGTCGTCAGCGATGTCGATGTTGCCGATGAAGCGGCTCTCGATGTTCGCTTCGTTGGCGATAGCGCCCACGATCTGGCCCGGCTTGACGCCGTGATGGGCACCCACGTCTACGCGGTAGCGCTCCATCTCCACGTCCGGGTTGTCTTTGAGCGGACGCGGCTCCAGGGACGGCATACGACGGGCCGGACGATCGCCACGGTCACCGAAATCACGACCGCCGCGGTCGTTGAACTCACGGCGCTCGAAGCCACCACGGTCGTTGCCAGCGTTCAGCAGCGGATCCGGGATGGAGTCATCCAGCAGCAGCGGTTGGTCACCCTGTACCAGCTTGGCCAGTGCGGCAGCCAGCTCCAGCGGATCGGCAGAGTCTTCTTCGATCAGCTCGTTCACCAGGTTGTGGTAGATCTCGAGCTCTTCACCCATCATGGTTTCGCGGATGCGCTCTTTGAACTTGGCCAGACGGTGCTGGTTGATGTCCTCGGTGCTCGGCATCTTCATCGGCTCGATGGCCTGACGGGTTGCGTGCTCGATGGCGCGCAGCATGCGGCGCTCGCGCGGAGCCACGAACAGGATGGCCTCGCCCTTGCGACCGGCGCGACCGGTACGGCCGATACGGTGAACGTAGGATTCGGTGTCGTACGGAATGTCGTAGTTCACTACGTGGGTGATACGCTCAACGTCCAGACCACGGGCAACCACGTCGGTGGCGATCAGGATGTCCAGCTGACCCTGACGCAGCTTGTCAACGGTACGCTCGCGCAGCTTCTGCGGGATGTCACCGTGCAGCGCTTCACAGGCGTGGCCACGAGCTGCCAGCTTGCCAGCCAGCTCTTCAGCGGCGTTCTTGGTACGTACGAACACCAGCAGAGCTTCGTAGGGCTCGACTTCCAGCAGACGGGTCATGGCGTCCAGCTTGTGCAGACCGGTCACCTGCCAGTAGCGCTGGCGGATGGTGGTAGCGGTAGCAGTCTTGGAGGCGATCTTGATCTCTTTGGGCTGCTTCAGGTGCTTCTGGGCCACGCGGCGGATCTGCTCCGGCATGGTGGCGGAGAAGAGAGCAACCTGACGACCGGCCGGGCACTGTTCCATGATCCAGTCCACGTCGTCGATGAAGCCCATGCGCAGCATTTCGTCCGCTTCGTCCAGCACCAGCGCTTTCAGACCGGAGAGATCCAGGTTCTTGCGACGGATCAGATCCATCACACGACCCGGAGTACCTACAACAACCTGAGCACCACGACGCAGAGCGCGGGTCTGGGTTTCGTAGGAGGCACCACCGTAGATGGGCAGCACGTGGAAATCAGGCATGTGGTGGGCATAGCGTTGGCACGCTTCAGCCACCTGCAGAGCCAGTTCGCGAGTCGGCGCCAGCACCAGGATCTGGGTGTTGCGGTTACCAGCTTCCAGACGAGACAACAGAGGCAAGGCAAAAGCAGCGGTCTTCCCTGTACCGGTTTGCGCCTGCCCCAGCAGATCGTGGCCCGCCATCAGGTGGGGAATTGCTGCGGCCTGGATGGGGGACGGGCGCTCATAGCCCACGTCCTGCAGCGCTTTCAATACAGGCGCGGCCAGTCCAAGCTCACTAAAAAGGGGCAGTTGTTCGGTATCAGACATAGATTCTTCCAGATTAAGGCAGGCGGCTAACACCGCGGAATAGCAAAAAGGCGGCGATTATAGCGCCACTTTGTTCTGCTGTCTTGAAAAATGTGATAAGCCTCTCAAGACGTTGGCAATTATAGAGGGATCTTGCGAGTTAAGCTTGCTTATTTTTCACTCATGATGCGTTATTGCAGATCGTTCCTCTCCGGAGTCCTTGCCCCGCTTGTGCTTGAGCACCGCCATGGTCAACCGGCTGGTGCACAATAAACGACCACGTTCATCGCGAATTTCTATCTGCCACACCTGAGTCGTCGCCCCCAGATGCAGTGGCGAGCAGCGCCCCGTTACCACCCCTTCCCGCTTGGCTCGCAGATGGTTGGCGTTCACCTCCAGCCCCACACAATAACTGTCATATCCGACCGCCATATTGGCCGCCAGGGAACCCAGCGTCTCTGCCAGCACCACAGAGGCGCCACCGTGCAGCATGCCAAGGGGCTGGTGAGTACGGTGATCAACCGGCATGGTGGCCTCCAGCCAGTCGGGGCCAAAGGCGGTATAGAGGATGTCGAGGTGGGCCATCAGAGTGTTGCGGGAGCTGGCGTTAAGACCTTCAAGGCTCATGGGCCTGCGCCAGATGGGGGATGATTCCTGACTCATGAAAAGAGAACTCCTTCAATTGCATGGGGAAAATGGAGCATCACTGCATTGCACAACAAGCCTGCCCCGGCCAGCAGCCGAGGCAGGAGAAAACCTGAAACCGGCCCCCTTACCAGGGGTAGGTGACACCGGGCCACTCGACCCAGGGCATCTCCCGACCCGGCAAGCGTGGCTCTGACCACTGCCACACGTTGGCGAGCCAATCGCGCAACAGCCCTTCCAACTCTTCATCGCTGATGGGAGCCTCGGCTACCTTCCAGAAAAAGAGCTCCACTTCCACCTCCGGCAGTACGGAGGGGTAGAGATAAACTCCGCCCCAGAATTGCGGCTCCCGATCCGGACTCCAGAGGCCATAGGCGAACGAGCGCTTGGCCAGAAACTCCGACTGCTGCCACTCCAGATCTCCTTCGTGCTGACTCAGGCTGAAATTGGCGGAGGGCCAGAGATCGTTTGGCCGAAACAGCTGATGGAGTTGCTCGCGTTCACGCAGGATGGCGACAAACTCCACCACCGCCTGAGCGGGAGTGGCGGGCAACAACAAGAAACGCGGGTGCCGATAGGCCTTCGGCACCCGAAACCGCTTGGGAAATCGCAGCATCAGAGCAGCTCCAGCAGGGCTTGTAGCGGATGTTTGATCTTCTCTCCCTCCATCCGTTTGACCTGACTGCGGCAGGAATAACCGGTCGCCAGACAGCGATCCTGTGGCAAACGGGCCAGCGGCTCGGCCCAGCTCAACCCATAAATTCCCTTGGAGTTCTCCACCTGTTTGACATCGTGGCCATAGGTGCCCGCCATGCCGCAGCAACCGACCGGGACCGGCTGCAGTTTGGCGCCAAAGCGGCCAAACAGGGTGCCCCAGTCGCCGTGAGTCGAGGGCTTGGCGGTCTTCTCGGTGCAGTGGGCAAACAGATACCAGGGCTCTGCTGTCTGATTTTCACGTTTCGGCAGCACGTCAGCCGGAAGCGAGAGCAGCCACTCCTGCGGCAACATCACCTGAAAATCACCGCGCGCCGGCCCCAGCGCCTTGGCATACTCGTCGCGATAGCAGAGCACCATGGCCGGATCTACCCCCACCATGGGGATTCCGAGCGCCGCAATCTTGTTGAGGAACTGGGCACTGCTCGCCGCGGTACGGGCAAAGGCGCGCAGGAACCCCTTGATATGCTGGGGTTTGCCATTGGGCTTGAACGGCAACAGGTAGGGCTGGAACCCGAGCTTGCTGGCGAGTTTCACCAGATCCCGCACCACAGGGGCGTCGTAATAACTGGTGAAGGGATCCTGCACGATCAGCACCACCTTCTGGCGCTGCTGGGGAGTCATGGCCTCCAGACCCGGCAGGTCGAAGTAACGGGCGCGGTTATCGCGCAGCTCCTCGGCCAGGGTCGGTACACTCAAGAGCGGCACATCGACCATGCCGATACCTTTTTCAGCCGCCTTCTGGGCCCACTCTTTTTCGAGGAAGAAGTTGACCAGCTTCGGCGCTTTGGCAAGCAGTGGCGCATAGCTCTCCACCGTGCCGACAAAGTAATCCTTGGGCGCGCGCAGGTAGCGGCCGTGGTAGAGCTGCATAAAGCGGGCGCGAAAATCGGGCACATCCACCTTGATCGGGCACTGGCTGGTGCACGCCTTGCAGGCCAGACAGCCAGCCATCGCCTCCATCACCTCGTGGGAGAAGTCATACTCGCCGCGCTGTTTGGCCCAGCTGTTGCGCACCTTGTCCACCAGCTGTTTGAAGCGCACGCCGCCGGAGTGAAGTGCCACCTCTTCCGCCAACGGGTCAAAGCCCTGCTCCGCCAACTGACGCAGCCACTCGCGCATCAGGCCAGCCCGCCCCTTGGGTGAGTGGCGGCGGTCGCGGCTGATCTTGACCGAGGGGCACATGGGCGAGTCGCTCTCGAAGGTGAAGCAGAGGCCGTTGCCGTTGCAATCCATGGCGCGTGTGTAGCTGGTGCGCACCGCCAGCGGGATCTGGCGGTCATACTTGCCACGCTTGGGGCCATCGACTGACACCAGCTCGGCGCCGCTGCCACAGGGGATGCAGATCTTGCCCGGGTTGATACGGTTGGCCGGGTCGAACACCCCCTTGACCCGCTGCAGCTCCTCCCACAGTTCGCCAAAGAAGGCGGGGCTGTATTCGGAGCGAAAACCCTTGCCGTGCTCGCCCCACATCAGGCCACCATATTTGGCGGTAAGCGCCACCACCTGATCGGAGATGCGGCGCAGCAGCACCTCCTGCTCGGGATCGCACAAATCGAGCGCCGGGCGCACGTGCAGCACACCGGCATCGACGTGGCCAAACATGCCGTAGTCGAGGCCGTGGGCATCCAGCAGAGCGCGAAACTCCATAATGAAGTCCGCCAGCGACTCTGGCGGCACGGCGGTATCTTCGGTGAAGGCCACCGGCTTCTTGCGCCCTTCGGCGTTGCCCAGCAGCCCCACCGACTTCTTGCGCATGGTGTAGATGGTCTCGATGCTCGGCAGGTGATCACACACCTGATAGCCGATGATCCCGGCTTCGCCATTAGCCAGCAGATCGTCGATGCGACGGCAGAGCTCCGCCACCTTGGCCTTGTGTTCTGGCTCGTCGGTATCGGCAAACTCGACGATATTGAGCCCCTGCAGATCCTTGCCGGGCACATCCTGAATAAGTTCTTTGACCGAATGCCAGATGATGTCGGCGCGGGCCAGCCCGAGCACCCGGGAGTCCACCGTCTCCACCGACAGCGCCTCGGCCTGCACCATAAAGGGGGCGTTGCGCAGGGCGGAGGGGAAGCTGTCGTACTTGACGTTAACGAGGGTGCGATAACGCGGGATGGGTGTGATGTTGAGTCTGGCTTCGGTGATAAAACCGAGAGACCCTTCAGATCCGCACAGCACCCGGCTCACATCCAGCGTATCGGTATCGGGTTGATAGAGGTGCTTGAGATCGTAACCGGTCAGAAAGCGGTTGAGCTTGGGGAAAGTCGCCTCGATGTCGGCGCGGCGCTCCTTGCCGATGCGATAGAGGGTGCGATAGATCTCCCCTTCCCGATTCTCCAGCGCCAACTTGTCAGCAAGCCGTTCACCGGTCAGCGGCTCGGTGGCCATCAGGTCACCATTCTCCAGCACGGCTTTGAGGCCGAGCACGTGATCCGAGGTTTTGCCGTAGACCAGTGAACCCTGCCCCGAGGCGTCGGTGTTGATCATGCCGCCCAGAGTGGCCCGGTTGGAGGTGGAGAGATCCGGCGAGAAGAAGTAGCCATGAGGCTTGAGATAAGCGTTGAGCTGGTCTTTTACCACCCCGGCCTGGGCCCGCACCCACCCCTCTTCCAGATTAATTTCCATGATCTGGTTCATATGACGGGAGAGATCGACGATAATGCCGCCGCCCAATGACTGACCGTTGGTGCCGGTACCGCCACCGCGAGGGAAAAAACTCAGAGTGTGGTACGCCGGCTCCGCCGCCAGCTTGAGCATCACTGCTATGTCGTCCGCACTGCGCGGATAGAGAACCGCCTGAGGTACTACCTGATAGACGCTGTTGTCCGTCGCCATCGCCAACCGGCTTGCATAAGACTTTTCGATATCACCACGAAAGGCGCTGCGCCCTAGCAACTCTAGGAACGACAGGGTTGTGGGTGACAAACTGTCCTGGTAATCGAGTCTCGGGATCATGAATCCTTGTTCCCTTATTTGCTTGATGCCGGCACCCCGGCGACTACGACTGACCCATCGCCCGTCAATGGCAATCAGGCCAGTCCGCTCACATGTGAGCGGGCAGTATATCAGCTCGAAAACCGCTTGCGCGTAGCAATATTAACCATTTGAAAGGAGGACTTTTATGGCTCACCACAGCCATGTTATCAGTACGCTGGTCACCACAGAGAAGCAGGCACTCACCCTGTCGCTGTTTGGCTGCATCACTTTCGCCATCTTCGGCATCGGCTACGGCCTGTTCGTTGGCTCCAACGCCATCATGCTCGATGGCATCTTTACCCTGTTTAGCATGGGCATGACGGGTCTCGGTCTGGTCACCGCCTACCTCGTTACCCGCCCCTCCGATGACCGCTTCCAGTATGGCTATGCGCACTTCGAGCCCATCGCCAACGTCATCAACGGCTCCATTATTCTGCTGCTCTGTCTGGCGGCACTCTACAACGGCCTCACCACCCTGTTTGAAGGGGGACGGGAGATCGATCTCGGTCATGCCCTCATCTATGCCGTTGTCTCCACCTTCTTCTGCGCCATCCTCTACCGGATTGAAGCCCAGGTCGCCGAGCAGGTTGACTCCGAACTGGTGCGGGTAGACTCCAAGGAGTGGCTGGTGGATACCCTGCTCAGCGCCACCCTGCTGATTGGCTTTGTGGTCGCCATCGGGCTTGATGCCATTGGCTACGGCCAATACAACCGCTATATCGACCCGGTGCTGGTCTCGCTGCTGGCCCTCTGCGCCACCCTCATTCCCATCAAGGTGCTCGGTCGCAACCTGCGGGAAGTGCTGAAAATCGCCCCCAGAGGGGATGTTTCCCAGCTGGTCGAGAACGAAGTCGAGGCGCTGCGCAAGCGTCACGGCGTCGAGTGCTACAGCCATCTGGCCAAGAGCGGTCGCCGCTTCGATCTCGAACTCAACATTCTGGTCGCCCCGGGTCAGGAGTGGCCCGTCGAGCGTCAGGATGCCCTGCGTCAGGAGCTCTGGTCCCGCCTCGGCGATACCCTGGGGGATGCCTGGCTCTCGGTCTGTTTCACCCGCGAAAAGCGCTGGTTGTAACCCGATAACCGGTGGAGGCTGGCAGCCGGCCTCCACCGGCTGCGTCACATCCCGACACCGCCCACTTGCCAAATTGGCGCCAGCCGCTATCATCAGGGCTCATTTTTAACCCGAGGTTTTATTGCCCATCATGGACAATCCCCGAAGTTGCCCTTCGTTTCTTCCCGTCAAAAGCTATCTGTTTCTGCTTAACCAGCGCCTCTGAATAACGCCATTGCCTTGCTGTCGCTGCGGCTTTCGCTAGCCCTGTTCACTGTTCGCTCTGTCTGTTTTTTTGAGGTCACATAATGGAATTGCTGCTGGATCCCCACATCTGGATCGGTCTTTTTACTCTGATCATTCTCGAGATCGTGCTCGGGATCGACAATCTGGTCTTCATCGCCATTCTGGTGAAAAAGCTGCCCCCCGCCCAGCGGGACAAGGCGCGCGTACTCGGCCTTGGCCTCGCCCTGCTGATGCGGCTGCTGCTCTTGAGCGTGATGTCGTGGCTGGTCACCCTCACCACACCCATTTTGCATATCTGGGATCACCCCTTCTCCGGTCGCGATCTCATCCTGATGGGTGGCGGTATCTTCCTGCTGTTCAAGGCCACCTCCGAGCTGCACGAGCGGCTGGAGGCCAAACCCCACGATGATGGTCCGGTCGGCGCCTACGCCAGCTTCGGCGTGGTGATCGCCCAAATTTTGGTGCTGGATGCGGTCTTCTCGCTGGACTCCATCATCACCGCCGTCGGCATGGTGGAACACCTCGGCGTGATGATGGCCGCGGTGACCATCGCCATGGTGGTGATGGTGCTCGCCTCCAAGCCGCTGACCCGCTTCGTCAATGCTCACCCGACCGTGGTGGTGCTCTGCCTGAGCTTCCTGCTGATGATCGGTTTCAGCCT
The DNA here is from genome assembly GCF_963878195.1 of Aeromonas sp. HMWF016. Classification (NCBI taxonomy): domain Bacteria; kingdom Pseudomonadati; phylum Pseudomonadota; class Gammaproteobacteria; order Aeromonadales; family Aeromonadaceae; genus Aeromonas; species Aeromonas sp. HMWF016. Next base: position 28,634 of record NZ_CAWNWX010000096.1, on the reverse strand, counting down.
GGTGGCGGAGGGCTTCGGCTTCCATATTCCGAAGGGTTACCTCTACGCGGCCATCGGCTTCTCGGTACTGATCGAGTTTTTCAACCAGCTGGCCCAGCACAGCGCCATGCGCCACGAAGCCAAACAGCCGCTGCGCGAGCGCACCACCGCCGCCATCTTCAAGCTGATGGGGAGCAAGGCGTATCAGGACCGGCCGGATGACGATCTGGATGCCCCGGCCGCCGCGCCGGTGAGCTTTGGCGAGGAGGAGCGCTATATGGTGACCGGCGTGCTGTCGCTGGCCGAGCGCTCCATCCGCACCATCATGACGCCGCGCTCCGAGATGGCCTGGATCGATATCAACGACTCCAGCGAGGATATCCGCATCCTGTTGCAGCGCGAACCCCACAGCCTGTTCCCGGTCTGTGACGGGGATCTGGACGAGGTGATCGGGGTGGTCAAGGCGCGCGACCTGCTGTTTGCCCTCAACGAAGGGCAGTCGCTCAGCGCGCTGGCCAAGCAGAACGACCCCATTATCGTGCCGCAGACCATCAACGTGATTAAGCTGCTGGCGGAGCTGCGCAAGGCGAAGGGGAGCCTCATTCTGGTGGCTGACGAGTTCGGCGTGATCCAGGGTCTGGTCACCACCCACGACCTGCTGGAAGCCATCGTCGGCGAACTGCCGGATGAGGACGAAACCCCCGACATGATCCGCGATGGCGCAGGGTGGCTCATCAACGGCAGCACCAACATCCACCATGTGGAGCAGGTGCTGGAGCACGAGGGGCTGGTGAGCGAGAGCGACGAGTACGTGACCCTGGCCGGCATGCTGCTCTCCCACTTCGGCACCCTGCCCACCCCGGGCCAGCAGTTGCAACTGCAGCAGCTCAACTTCGAAGTGATCGAGGTGAGCGAGCGGCGCATCGAGCGGGTACGGGTGATGCCGGTCGCTGGCTAATCGAGCCGCAACGCAACCATGAGAAGAGGGCCTGTGAGCCCTCTTTTTTTATTCGCCTTTCACTCGCATGTGATGCGCCGATTACGGCGCTATCTCGGCCCCGCCAGCCATCCGGCGCGACGTTCATCCGCTGCCAGTCGCGATTGCTGCATGCAGTGCAATTCAATGGTGCAATTACCCCTCTTTGTTGCAACGCTATTGGCGGCTAGAGTCAGCCTCAATCCCACCATGAGGAACTCACGATGAGCCACGATCACCTGTTTTGCCCGCAGCGACTGGGCCAGCTGCACCTTGCCAACCGCATCGTCATGCCCCCCATGACCCGCTCCCGCGCCAGTCAGCCGGGTGATGTGGCCAACGCCATGATGGCCAGCTACTACGCCCAGCGCGCCGAAGCAGGCCTTATCATCAGCGAAGGCACCCAGATCGACCCCATGGGCAAGGGCTACGCCTGGACACCGGGCATCTACAGCGCCGACCAGATAGCCGGCTGGAAGGGGGTGACCGACGCCGTTCATGCCAAACACGGCACCATCTTCGCCCAGCTCTGGCACGTGGGTCGGGTCACCCATCCGGACAACATCGGCGGCGCCCAGCCCATCTCGGCCTCGGCCCTGCCCGCGGTCGGCGTCAAGGTGTTTGTCGATAACGGCAGCGATGCCCCCGGTTTTGTCGAGACCGTCACCCCGCGCGCCATGACCCAGGACGATATCGATGCGGTAGTGGGCCAGTTCCGTCAGGCGGCTCGCAACGCCATCAGCGCCGGTTTTGACGGCATCGAGCTGCACGCCGCCAACGGCTACCTCATCAACCAGTTCCTCGATTCCGAGTCCAACGCCCGCACCGACAGCTACGGCGGTTCGCTGGAAAACCGGCTGCGCTTCCTCAAGGAGGTGACCGAAGCGGTCTGCAGCGAGATCGGGGCTGACCGGGTCGGGGTGCGCCTTGCGCCGCTCACCACCCTCAACGGCACCGTCGATGCCAACCCGCAGGAGACCTATCTGGCCGCTGCCCGCCTGCTGGGCCAGCTCAACGTGGTCTACCTGCACATCGCCGAAGCGGACTGGGACGATGCGCCTCTGATGCCTGAGAACTTCAAACAGGGTCTGCGCGATGCCTTCCCCAACACCCTGATCTATGCCGGTAAATATGACGGTGAGCGGGCGCGCGCCGCCCTCAAGGCGGGCTGGGCCGACATGATTGGCTTTGGCCGCCCCTTCGTCGCCAACCCGGATCTGCCGGAGCGGCTGCGCCACGGATATCCGCTGGCCCCCCACGATCCGGCCACCCTGTTTGGCGGCGGCGAGAAGGGGCTGACCGACTACCCGACCTATCAGGCCGATGGCGCATAAACCGGCCGTTGCTTGCCAATGGCCAACCGGCCACTTAAAGCAGGCCCCACAGGTTGGGGCCTGTCGTATTGTTGCGCTATTGCAACAGTGGAAGTTTCACTGTCTTGCTGTTGCAATAATCTCGTCAAGCTCTCCCCACTGTTTCGCAAGGAGTCATCATGAATCACACCCAAGCCTGGTGCTGGCATGCCCCCGGTGAACCGACCCAGCTTACCCTCGCCGATCTGCCCCTGGCACCGCTCGCCCCTGACGAGGTACTGGTAGCCAATCGGGTTATCGCCTTCAATCCGGTGGACTGGAAGCTGATCGAATATGGCCACTCCCACTGGCAGGATGGTCAGGTGCCCGGTGTCGATGGCATGGGCACGATCGTGGCGCTCGGCGCCAACGTCAGCCATCTGCGTCTCGGGGCCCGGGTCTCCTACCACACCGATCTGCGCCACCACGGCAGCTTTGCCCGCCACACTCGGGTACCGGCCCGCGCCCTGCTGCCGGTGCCCGATGCCCTGAGCGACGAGGCGGCGGCCGCCCTGCCCTGTCCCGGCCTCACCGCCTGGCAGGCGCTGGCCAAGTTGCCGCGCCTGCACGGGGAAGCGCTGCTTATCACCGGTGCTGGCAGCAGCGTCGGCCGCTTTGCGGTGCAGCTCGCCCTCCAGCAGGGGGCGCGGGTCTTTGCCAGCGCCAGCCCACGCCACCATCAGTGGCTCAAACAGATAGGTGTGCAGGGGGTGGCCGATTATCGGGATCCCGCCTGGCTGGCCATATTGCAAGCCGCCAACGGCAACGAGCCGTTCGAGGGGATCATCGATCTGGTCTCCAGCCAACAGGCAGAGAGCCTGCTGCCTGCCCTTGGCTACTACGGTCATATGGTGACTGTGCTCGGGCGCATCCCCCACAATCCGCTACCTGCGTTTGCCCACTGCCACTCCTTGCACGAAATTGCACTGGGCGCTCAGCACGCCTTTGGCTCGGACAAACAGTGGAGCCGACTGGTCGCCGCCGGTGTCGCCATGATGGATCAGATGGCGAGCGGCGAGCTGACCCTGCCGCCGCTGGTGGTCGGCAACTTTGAGGAACTGCCCACCCTGCTCGAGCGCTTCAAGCGCGAAGGTCAGGGCGAGAAGTTTCTGGTGCGTGTGGCATAGCGCGGGCGTCATCCACCGGCAGCAGAAACGCTCGCAACTGAAAATATGAGAGGCCCGTGATAGCGGGCCTCTTTGCATCCGGGATTAACCTGCGCCTGACTCAGTGCAACTGCACCCCGTGGCGGGCGGCATGAGCGCGAATGTCACGGGTCAGCCGCGCCTTGTCGGCCAGAGAGAGCCAGCTCGCCTCCACTGCATTGAGCGAGAGGCGACAAAGCTGATCCGCAGTGGCGCCAAGCTCGTCCGCCAGCGCCGCAAAGTTGGCCCCCATGTAACCACCGAAGTAGGCGGGATCGTCGGAGTTGATGGTGACGCAGATCCCCTGCTCCAGCAGCCGCAGCACATTGTGGTGTGCCATCTGGTCAAACACCTTGAGCCGGGTGTTGGAGAGGGGGCAGACGGTGAGCGGCAACCGGGTATCGGCCAGATAGCGGAGCAGCTCGGGATCGTCGGCCGAGCGCACCCCGTGATCGATACGACACACCTGCAGCTCGTTGATCGCCTGCCAGATGTAGTCGGCAGGCCCCTCTTCGCCCGCATGGGCCACCACCGGCAACCCCAGCTCGCGGCATTTGGCAAAAATCCGGGCAAACTTGGTTGGCGGATTACCCTTCTCCCCCGAGTCGAGGCCGATGCCGTGAATGCGCGACAGGAAGGGCATAGCCTCTGCCAACGTTGCAAAGGCCTCCTCCTCGCTGAGGTGGCGCAAAAAGCTCATGATCAACCGCCAGCTGATGCCAAACTCCTTCTCCCCGCGCTGCAGAGCCCGCTCGATGCCGCCCAGCACGGTAGCAAAGGGGATACCGCGGGCGGTGTGGGTCTGCGGGTCGAAGAAGATCTCCACATGCACCACCTTGTCGGCGGCGCAACGCTCAAGATAGGCCCAGGTGAGGTCGAAAAAGTCCTGCTCGGTAATGAGCACGCTGGCACCGCGATAGTAGAGGTCGAGAAAGGATTGCAGGCAGTCAAAGTCATAGGCGGCGCGCACGCTGGCTACATCGGGCCAGGGCAGTGGCACGCCGTTACGGCGGCCCAGCTCAAACATCAGCTCGGGTTCGAGGCTGCCCTCGATATGCAGGTGCAGCTCCAGTTTCGGCAGTCCGGCGATAAATTGCGCGGCGGTGAGGTGTTCGGGTGTGACTGGCTTGGGAATTGGGGTGTCCATAGCGACGGCTCCATCAGCAAAGTGATCCGGCGTCAGCCCCTCCACCAGACTGACCCGACGGCAGCTTTATTGTGCACCGAAGTGGCGAGACAGGGGAGACTTGTCATCAAACAGACTTATAATGGCGTCACAAAAATCATAAATCATTGAACATCTTAACGATTGGCGGCTCGCCTGCGCCCTGACAAGGAGTTTTCATGAAGAAGAACGTCATCTGCGATATCGACGGTGTCATCCTGCACAATAACGATCTCATCCCCGGTGCCGACCGTTTCGTCCATCGCCTGCTGGAGCAGGGCAGCAAGCTCTTGTTCCTCACCAACTACCCGGCCCAGACCCAGAAAGATCTGCAAAACCGCTTCCGCTCCGCAGGTATCGAAGTGCCAGAAGAGTGCTTCTACACCTCCGCCATGGGCACCGCCGATTTTCTCAAGCGCCAGGATGGCAAGAAGGCCTATGTGATTGGCGAAGGGGCCCTGACCCACGAGCTCTACAAGGCCGGTTTCACCATCACCGATATCGACCCCGACTTCGTGGTGGTGGGCGAGACCCGCAACTACAACTGGACCATGATGCAGCTGGGCGCCAAGTTCGTCGATCAGGGGGCCCGCTTTATCGCCACCAACCCTGATACCCACGGCCCCATGATGCACCCGGCTTGCGGCGCCCTGTGCGCCCCCATCGAGCGGATGACCGGCAAGAAGCCGTTCTATGTCGGCAAACCGAGCGCCTGGATCATCCGTGCGGCGCTCAACCGGATGGAGGCCCACTCGGACGACACCATCATCATCGGCGACAACCTGCGCACCGATATTCTGGCGGGCTTTCAGGCCGGTCTCGAGACGGTGCTGGTGCTCTCCGGGGTGAGCAAGGTCGCCGATATCGACCGCATGCCGTTTCGCCCGAACCATATTTTCGACTCCGTGGTCGACATCGATATCGTCTAATCACCACCCAAGCGTTAAACAGGGCAGGTCTCTCCTGCCCTTGCAGGATCTGTTATGGAACCCATTCTGATCGCCGTGGCCTTTGGTTGCGGCATGGTAGTCAATCTGATTGGCCTGCCCCCCCTGCTCGGCTTTCTGGCCGCCGGTTTTATCCTCAACGGCATGGGATATGAAAATACTCCCGCCCTGAGCGAAGTGGCCGATCTCGGCGTCACTCTGCTGCTGTTCACCATCGGTCTCAAGCTCAATATCAAGACCCTGATGCGGCGCGATGTGTGGGGCACCACCAGCCTGCACCTGCTGCTCTCCACCCTGCTCTTTACCGTGGTGCTGCTGGTCTGCAAGGGACTGGGGCTTGAACTTGCCCTCTCGCTGGACTGGAAACTAGCGCTGCTGCTGGGCTTTGCCCTCTCCTTCTCCAGCACCGTCTTTGCGGTCAAGGTGCTGGAAGATCGCAGCGACATGAATGCCCTCTACGCCCGCATCGCCATCGGGGTGCTGGTGATGCAGGATGTGTTCGCCGTGGCGTTTCTGGCCTTCTCCAGCGGCAAGTGGCCCAGCATCTGGGCGCTCTGGGTGCTGGGGCTGCCGCTGTTGCGCCCGCTGCTGTTCAAGCTGCTGGAGCGGGCTGGTCACGGCGAGTTGCAGGTGCTGTTCGGGGTCTTTCTGGCGCTGGTGGTGGGTGCAGCCGGGTTTGAAGTGGTCGGCCTCAAGCCGGATCTGGGGGCCCTCATCATCGGCATGCTGCTCGCCTCTCATCCGGCGGCGGCGGGATTGGCCAAGGCGCTCTTCAACCTCAAAGACCTCTTTCTGGTCTGCTTTTTTCTCACCATCGGTCTCAACGGCCTGCCGACTCACGACACCATGCTGCTGGCACTGGCGCTGGTGCTGGCCCTGCCGCTCAAAAGCGCCCTCTACTATCTGGTCTACAGCGGCGCCCACCTGAGGGTGCGCACCGCCCTGCTCTCCACCCTGGCACTCACCAACTTCTCGGAGTTTGGCCTGATCGTCGCCGCCATCGCCGCCAAGGCAGGCTGGATCTCTCACGAGTGGCTGGTGGCAGTCTCGCTGGCACTGGCGGCGAGCTTTATGATCTCCGCCCCGCTCAATGCCCAGAGCGAGCGCATTTACCACCGCATCGGCCACTGGCTGCGGGGGCTGCAGGCGAGCAACCTCCATCCGGAAGACAGGCCCATCGAGCTTGGCGATGCGGAGGTGATCATCCTCGGCATGGGACGGATTGGTCAGGGGGCCTACTTCGAGCTGGAGAACAAATACGGCAACGTCATCCTCGGGGTGGAGAACGACAGCGAGAAGCTGCCCACCCTGCGCGCCCAGGGGATGAACGTCATCGAGGGGGATGCCACCGATACCGACTTCTGGGACAAGGTGCTGCTCTCCAATCAGGTCAATCTGGTGCTGCTGGCGATGCCCCACCACTCGGGTAATCTCTATGCCATCGAGAAGCTGCGCAGTCACGGATTCAACGGCAAGATCGCCGCCATCGTCCGCTTCGAGGATGATATCGCCTCCCTACAGGAGCAGGGGGTGGATGCGGTGTTCAACGTCTACAACGAGGCGGGCAGCGGCTTTGCCCGCCATGTGATCCGCCGTTTGCAGCCGCTCTGATCCTGCGGCCAGCGGCCCTTGGCAAGGGAATGCGCATCGTTTAAGTTATGCACAACCTCGTTTAATAAAACGAACAAACGCGGGGCCGGGATGGCCCCGCTTTCCTATCTGCCGAAGCCAAGGAGGCACCATGAAGACCCTCAACGACTGGATTTTGCTCGACCGCCACGAGGCGGCCCCCACCCCGCTGATGCCTGCCCCCGAGCGCATTAAAGCAGGCCATCCGAGTCAGACGGTCTGGAACCACTACTCCGACCCGAGCCAGCAGTTTCACGTCGGCTTCTGGGCTTGCGAGCCGGGCCGCTGGGCCATCCACTACACCGAGCACGAGTATTGCCAGCTGCTGGAGGGGGATGTGGTTATCCACGACAGTCAGGGCGGCCAGCTGGCCCTCAAACCCGGCGATCAATTCGTGATTCCGGCAGGCTTTGTCGGAGAGTGGGAGACCCTTACCCCCTGTCGCAAGGTCTATGTGATCTTCGAACCCACCTCGGCTTGACGTTCACGTCACCCTGCCCCGTTGCTGCAGCCCTTATCCTGTTGATCCGCTTGACGCTTACGGCATGATTTTCTGCGGTTTTCCCGCTTGCAAAAGGTTTTTCCGCTAGGCATTGTGTCTGACGAGGAATGTAAATGGAATTTCGAGCCCAAACGTGGGGGGCTCATATAAAAATCAAGAGGATTACCGCCAATGTGTTCAATTTTCGGCATTCTGGATATCAAGTCCGATGCAGTAGCCCTGCGCAAATCGGCGCTGGAGATGTCCAAGCGACTGCGTCACCGCGGGCCTGACTGGTCCGGCGTCTACAGCTCCGACAAAGCCATTCTGGTGCACGAGCGTCTGGCCATCGTCGACCCGGGCAATGGCGCCCAGCCGCTCTACAACCCCGAGCGCACCCATGTGCTGGCGGTCAACGGCGAGATCTACAACCACAAAGAGCTGGAGAAGAGCCTGAAGGTCGACTTCCAGTTCCAGACCAAATCCGACTGCGAAGTGCTGCTTGCCCTCTACAAGGAGAAAGGCCCGGCGTTTCTCGACGATCTCAACGGCATCTTTGCCTTTATCCTCTATGACGCCGAACAGGATGCCTACCTGATTGGTCGCGACCACATGGGGATCATCCCCCTCTATACCGGTCGCGACGAACACGGCAACTTCTATGTCGCCTCCGAGATGAAGGCGCTGGTACCGGTCTGCAAGAGCGTCGAAACCTTCCCGCCGGGACACTACCTGTGGAGCAAGGATGGCGAGCTCAAACAGTGGTACAAGCGCGACTGGATGGAATACGCCGCGGTCGAGCACAACGTCAGCGACAAGGCCGAGCTGAAAGCTGCGCTGGAAGCGGCGGTCAAACGCCAGCTGATGTGCGACGTGCCCTATGGCGTGCTGCTCTCCGGCGGGCTGGACTCCTCCGTTATCTCCGCCATTACCAAGCTCTATGCGGCGCGCCGCATCGAGGACGATGGCAAGAGCGAAGCCTGGTGGCCGCAACTGCACTCCTTCGCCGTGGGGCTGGAAGGCTCGCCGGATCTCGCCGCCGCCCGCAAGGTGGCCGATCATCTGGGCACCATCCACCACCAGATCCACTTCACCGTGCAGGAGGGGCTGGATGCCCTGCGCGATGTCATCTATCACCTCGAGACCTATGACGTCACCACCATCCGCGCCTCCACCCCGATGTATCTGATGGCACGCTACATCAAGGCGATGGGGATCAAGATGGTGCTCTCCGGCGAAGGCTCCGACGAGCTGTTCGGTGGCTACCTCTACTTCCACAAGGCGCCTAACGCCCGCGAGTTCCACGAAGAGAACGTGCGCAAGCTCGCCTCTTTGCACCTCTATGACTGCCTGCGCGCCAACAAGTCGATGGCCGCCTGGGGTGTGGAAGGTCGTGTACCCTTCCTCGACAAGGAGTTCATGGACGTGGCGATGCGCTTGCAGCCTGCCGACAAGATGTGCGGCAAGGGCAAGATCGAGAAGCATATCCTGCGCGAAGCGTTCGAGGATCTGCTGCCTCACGAAGTGGCGTGGCGCCAGAAGGAGCAGTTCTCCGACGGTGTGGGCTATTCGTGGATCGACAGCCTGAAAGCCATGGTGGAACAGGAAGTGACGGATCAGATGTTCGAAGCGGCAGCATTCCGCTTCCCCATCAACACGCCGCTCACCAAAGAGGCCTACTTCTACCGCGCCATCTTCGACGAGCACTTCCCGCTGGAAGCTGCCGCCCGCACCGTGCCCTACGGCAAGTCGGTCGCCTGCTCCACCCCCACCGCGCTGGAGTGGGATGCCAAGTTCAAGGAGATGGCCGACCCGTCTGGCCGCGCCGTGATGGACGTGCACCAGCAGGGGTATTGACCTGCTGATTGGCACTCAATGAACGAAGGAATATGTGTTGATAAAGCCTCTCTTAACGAGAGGCTTTTAATTTGCCTCATTAACGCACTGGCATTAATGAAATAACCCAATCAAAGAGATAAAGGGTTGGGCTGCTGGTCAAGACAAAAACACCCTGATGATATCAGTGCTGGGCATCCGGCTGGTTGGCAGGGGCGGCCTTGATAAAGGCCTGCAACTGTTCGCAGTTGGCGACGATGCGGCGGATGGTGGGGTAATCGTCCAGGGTCATCTCGTAGCGACGGGCGTTGTAAACCTGGGGCACCAGCATGCAGTCGGCCAGGGTCACTTCATTGCCGACGCAGTAGACACCGGCGGTAGTCATCAACAGCTGTTCGAGGGCGGTGAAGGTCTCGTCAATCCAGTGGCGATACCAGCGGGCCTCCTGCTCGTTGTTGGCCCTGAAGTGCTCTTCCAGATAGTTGAGTACCCGCAGATTGTTGAGCGGGTGAATATCGCAGGCGATCATGTTGACGATCTGGCGCACCCGGGCCCGCGCCTCGGGGGCAGAGGGCATCAGGGAGTAGGCGGGATAGGTCTCGTCGAGGTACTCCATGATGGCGACCGACTGACCTATCTGCACATCGCCATCCACCAGAAACGGCACCAGCCCTTGCGGGTTGATCCGGCGATAGGCCTTCTCGCGCTGCTCGCCTTGCCGCAAATTGATCGGATGCTGCTCGTAGGCGAGCCCCTTGAGCTGCAACACGATCCGCACCCGAAAACTTGCCGATGAACGCCAATAGCCAAACAACTGCAACATAATCTGTCCCTGCTTTTTATCTGGGCCCGAAGCCCGGCAGGTGCTCGCCACCTGCCTCCTTGTGTATCCGGCACCGGTTGAGGGCTCGTCGAGATCCGGACATATCCCGAATATCCTTGCCGCCAACCGGCGCTGGCCATCAACCTCCCTGACCGCTCGCAGGCACCACTTGTTGAGAGATGGTGCCAAACAGGTTTTGGCCAGAGCGATCTTCCATCGCGATCGACACTCTATCACCAAACTGCAAATAGGAGGTTGTAGCTTGATCACAATCAAGAATTTCCAGCATGCGGCGCTCGGCAATGCAGGATGAACCGGCGCTGCGATCGTAGTTGGAAACGGTGCCCGAGCCGATGATGCAACCCGCCCCGAGCGGTCTGGTCTTGGCGGCGTGGGCAATCAGCTCGAAGAAACTGAAGGTCATGTCCACCCCAGCATCCGGTGCGCCAAACAGGGCGCCATTCAGATGGGTGCGCAGGGGCAGCATCACCTTGCCATCACGCCAGTCATCGCCCAGCTCGTCCGGGGTGATGGCCACAGGCGAGAAGACGCTCGACGGCTTGGACTGGAAGAAACCAAATCCCTTGGCCAGCTCGCCCGGAATGAGGTTCCGCAGGCTCACGTCGTTGACCAGCATCAGCAGCTTGACATGACTGGCGGCCCGCTGTGGGCTCACCCCCATCGGCACGTCGTCGGTGATGATGGCCACCTCCGACTCAAAATCGATCCCCCACTCCTCCGAACCCATCACGATAGGCCCACGGGGGGCAAGAAAACTGTCGGAGCCCCCCTGATACATCAACGGATCGTGCCAGAAGCTCTCCGGCATCTCGGCGCCGCGGGCCTTGCGCACCAGCTCCACATGGTTGACGTAGGCGCTGCCATCGGCCCACTGATAGGCGCGCGGCAGTGGAGAGAGGCAAGACTCTTCGTCAAAGGGGAACGCCTCGGCCACGCGGCCCTCGTTAAGCTGCTGATAGACAGCCTCCAGCCTGGGGGCAACCTCGGCCCACTCGTCGAGGGCGGCCTGCAGGGTCGGGGCAATCTCGCTCACCCGCACCGCCCGGGTCAGATCCCGGCTCACTACCACCAAAGCGCCATCGCGCTTGCCATTGTTCAATGTTGCCAATTTCATAAGCGATTCCTTATTTGCCTGCAGCCGCGTCCGGGCGCTGCCAGCTGGAGACATACCGGGTGTTCTCGATCCCTTCGCACAGGCTGCCGACGTTCAGCGCAT
>NZ_CAWNWX010000096.1:0-17027 GCF_963878195.1 Aeromonas sp. HMWF016 | reverse complement strand
TGGCATAGGCCTGCCCCGCCGCAAACGCCTTGGGATGGGGGCCGTGGGTAAAACCGGCGGGGTGAAAGGTGACCATGCCCCGCTCGATATTGTCCCGGCTGAAGAAATCCCCAGCGTGGTAGAAGAGCACTTCGTCGTAATCGTCATTGCTGTGATAGAAGGGCACCTTGAGGGCGCCGGGATCGCTTTCAATGGGGCGAGGCACGAAGGTACAGATGACAAAGCGACTCGCCACAAAGGTGGAGTGGGCCGATGGCGGCAGATGGTAGCGGTGGCTCATCAGCGGGCGGATATCCCGCCAGTTGAGGCGCACCACGCACAAGTCCCCGTGCCAACCTTGCGCATCAAGCGGATTAAAAGGCCAGGTGATGACCGACACCTGATCGTGGCGCTTGACCTGCAGCGACCAGGGGTTTTCATCCTGCTGAGCCAAAAAGCGCTCGTTGATGGCGGGCACATCGAGCGCCGCCGGGTCGAAGATAGCGTGATTGCCCACCAGCCCCTTGTCCGGCAGCTGATAGCTGTCGTTGGTTGCCTCGATCATCAGGATGAACATGGGCAAGCTAGGTTCGATGCGCCACATGGTGCCACGGGGGATCACCACATAGTCGCCATCGCGCAGGGTCAGGTGGCCGTAGTCGCAGAAGAACTCGCCGCCCCCCTCGTGGATAAACAGCAGCTCGTCGCCGTCGGCGTTGCGCACCAGAAACGGCATCGCCTCGGAGAGGCGCCAGATCCGGTAGCGACAGTGGGGGTTGCTGAGAATATCGGGGGCCACCCAGGGGGAGAGCGAGCTCACCTCCTCCTGCAGGGCATTGAGGTCAAACAGCCGTGGCCGCAGCGGCCCCTCCCAACTGCTCCAGTCGGTGGGGGCATGCTTGTGGTGCATGTGGGTAGCGGGGCCGAAAAAGCCGCTGCGCCCCAGTTCACGCTCATAGATGGCCTGTTCCGGCAGATCGGCATGGGCCTGACGGGAGTGGGTCCCCTCCCGATGGGGGAAGCTTATCCAGTTACGCATTGCTTGGATCTCCTTTGCCATGCTCAGCGCCATCCAGCACGCCACGGCGGATCTGGTCCAGCTCGATTGATTCAAACAGCGCCTTGAAATTGCCCTCGCCAAACCCTTCGTTGCCCTTGCGCTGGATGATCTCGAAGAAGACCGGGCCAATCACGGTGTCGGTAAAGATCTGCAGCAGAATGCCATCCTTGGTGGGGGAGCCGTCGATGAGGATGCGCAGCTCTTTGAGGGCCGCCAGATCCTCCTGATGCCCCTCGACCCGGCTGTTCACTTTTTCGTAGTAGGTATCCGGCGTCGGCATAAAGCCGGTGCCGCGGCTGCGCAGGGTACGGATGGTGTGGTAGATATCGCTGGAAGCCATGGCGATGTGCTGGATCCCCTCCCCCTTGTACTGGCGCAGGTACTCCTCGATCTGGGACTTGTCATCCGCCGACTCGTTGATGGGGATGCGGATCTTGCCGCAGGGGGCGGTCATGGCACGGGAGTGCAGCCCGGTCAGCTTGCCCTCGATATCGAAGTAGCGAATTTCACGGAAGTTGCCGATCCGCTCATAGAAGTTGGACCAGACATCCATATTGCCGCGATGGACGTTGTGGGTCAGGTGATCGATCTCGATAAGGCCGGCATCCACCTCCGCCATCCGGGCCTGCCAGTCGGGGTAGAAGACAAAATCCACGTCGTAGATGGAACCCTTGTCGCCATAGCGGTCGACAAAGGAGAGGGTGCTCTCGCCGATACCGTAGATGGCGGGAATATTGAGCTCCATCGGGCCAATCTTGCCGACAAAAGGCTTGGCCCCCTTGGCGATGGCGAACTGCTGGGCCTTGCCCGCATCGCTCACCCGAAACGCCATGCCGCAAACGCTCGGCCCGTGCAGGCTGGCAAACTGCTCTGCCTGGGAGTGAGGCTCGGCATTGACCACGAAGTTGATATCCCCCTGCCGGTAGAGCCAGCACTGCTTGTGTTTGTGCCTGGCGACCTCGGCAAACCCCAGCGAGACGAACAGGCTCTTGAGGGCGGCAATCCCTTTGGCATCGGGGGCTGTGTACTCGACAAACTCGAAGCCGTCCGTTCCTAACGGATTCGAGCTCAGCGGATTGATGGTATGAGTGGCGGAAGAGGTGGCATTCATCGGGCGCTCCTTGCTCTTGATTCGGTTAAAACGGATTGCGGCACGCAGCGGCGCAGCAAGTGTTAACAACTTGTTTCATTAGAGGCAGGGCGTAGCAGGAAGAGAAGAGGCGGGTCGCAGATAGTTCTGCGGGCCTGGTGGGCAAAGGATGTAAAAAGATTGTGACATTGAGGCCGCAGCCTTGCGGATCAACCTGTGACGACCCGCATGGCTGTCAGCTTTGGCTTACAGTTGCCAATTCTTAACCATCAGATGGGGCAAGCGGGCCCGGGCTTTTTCCAGTCGAGCAGGAGTGGGATTGATCAGCCACCCCTGCTCCCCCAAGCCCAGCAGCGGCAGATCGTGCAGGCTGTCGCTAAGCGCCAGCTCGGTATCGAGAGCACAGATCTCGGGCAACAGCTTGTGCTGACCGTGGCAATAGAAGCGAGGCATCAGACCGCCTAACCGGTAATGCATCCGCGAACCTATGGTGCGATAAGGCAAGTTTGCAGGCCGTTGCAGAGCAAGCTGGGCCCGTACCAGCGCCCGCGGGCTGGCGGAGAGCACCCAGCAGCGATGCCCTTCTTCTTCAAGCAGCCGATGCGCCTCGCGAAAGAGCCCCGGACGAGTGTGGCAGTAGGCACGCACCAGCTTGCGCCAACCGAGGGGAGAGAGCCCCAACGTGATGGCCCACCAGATAAGGGAGATACCGCGCCGCCGCTGGCTGGGAACAAGATAGACCACCCCACCCAGCGCAATCACCGGCAACAGCAGCAGCGGCCAGATCCGGCGGCGAAGGATATAGCGCAGCAGACCGGCGTGGCTGTCGCCGGGAGCCAGAGTGTCGTCAAAGTCGGCAAGGATCCAGCGCGGTGCCGCCCCGCGCTCTCGATTCCCCCCGCCCTCTTTCGGCACCACTGGTTCAGCAGGCGAGCAGCTTATCATGGGAGCCTCAAAGCGCAAGAGCGGCAATCGCGGCGGTCAGCTCGGGGGTGACAAACTCGGTCCCCTGCGTGGGTGGGCAGACAAAATCGAACGGCTCGCCCGCCAGCGTGAAGCTGAGCCGCCAGGCATGCAGATAGCCGCGATCGGCTGACGTACCGCCATAGCGCTCATCCCCGAGAATGGGGGCGCCGATGCTTTTGAGGGCAACCCGGATCTGGTGGGTCTTGCCGGTCTGCGGCTTGATGCGATAGAGCCGCAGCCCCTCGCGCACCGAGACAGAATCGAACCAGCTGATGGCGGGGTTTTCCAGCGTGCGCGTCAGCATCCAGCTGCCGCCGCGCCCCTTTTGCATATCCCCCTTCACCCAACCCTGCTTCTTCTTCGGTTTGCGATCGGAGAGCGCCAGATACTGCTTGCTCACCTCGCGGGCCGCAAAAGCCATGCTCAGCTCGCGATTCGCTTCTGTGGTGCAGGCCAGCAGCACCAGCCCGGAGGTCATCTTGTCCAGCCGGTGCACCGGATAGAGGGTCAGACCCGTATCGGCCTTCACCCGATTGACCAGCCCAGGCTCAGTCTCTTCTCCCTTCTCGTCATGCATACCAATCCCAGGCTGCTTGTCGATAACCAGAAAATCGGCGTGTTGAAACAGGATCCGGTACATAACACCTCGGGGGACAGGAAAAAGGCCAGCAACCGGCACGCAGGCTGCTCTCGGGCAGGCATTGTCCCTGCTCGGCCACCATTTGGCAAACGGCCGATGGCGATTGCCGGGCGAAAAAAAGCCCCGTCGACGTGGCGGGGCTTTTCATCTGGCGTTAACCGGTCACACACTGCGCGGGCGCAGATGGGCGTGCCAGCGCGCTTCCCACTTCTTGAACAGCCAGACGATGACAAAGGTGAGCAGCATATAGAGCAGCCCGGCAGTCAAAAACGCCTCGAACGGACTGTAGTAGCGGGAGTTGATGATCCGCGCCGCACCGGTCAAATCGACGATGGTGATGATGCCCGCCACCGCCGAACCCTGCAGCATGAAGATCACCTCGTTGCTGTAAGCCGGCAGTGCCCGACGAAACGAGTTGGGCAAAATGATCCGGGTCAGGGTCTGCCAGCGGGTCATACCAAAGGCGTTGGCTGCCTCAATCTGGCCGCGCGGCATATTGTGTACCGCCCCGCGCACGATCTCGGCGGTATAGGCGGCGGTATTGAAGGTGAAGGCCAGCAGGGCGCAGAACCAGGCCTCGGAGAAGAGCGACCAGGCGGCACTGTTCTTTAGCCACTCCCACTGGGCGGCGCCGTAGTAGATGATAAAGAGCTGCACCAGCAGCGGGGTGCCGCGAAAGAAGTAGATATAGGCCCAGATCGGCCCCTTGATCAGCCAGTTGCGACTGTTGCGCAGGATGCCCATGGGCACCGCCAGCATCAGACCGAGGAGTAGAGAGAGAGCCACCAGCCAGACGGTGGTATAGAGCCCCTCCCAGTAGGTGGGCCACTCTTGGAGAATGATTGAGAAATCCATGGCTTACCTCGTCTTTATCGCATAGTGGCGCTCGGCCCACTTGAGCGCCGAGGTGGAGACTGCGGTGAAGATCAGGAAGATCAGCGCCACCGCCATGTAGAAGGTGAAGGGTTGCTGGGTTGAGCCCGCCGCCAGCGAGGCTTTGCGCACCATGTCATCAAGGCCGATGATGGAGACCAGCGCGGTGGTTTTCAGCAGCACCAGCCAGTTGTTGCCAAACCCCGGCAGGGCGTGGCGCATCATCTGGGGGAAGAGGATCCGCACAAACACCTGGGTTGCACGCATGCCAAAGGCGCGTGCGGCCTCCAGCTCGCCTTTGTCTACTGCCAGAATGGCGCCGCGAAAAGTCTCGGTCATGTAGGCGCCGAAGATAAAGCCAATGGTCGCCACCCCGGCCACAAAGGGGCTGATGTCGATATAGTCCGGGAGCAGAGAGACCCACTCCTGATTGGGATTGCTTTCAAGTAAAAAGCTATTGTAGGTCTCGTTGACCCAAGTGCAGATGCCGTTGATCAGCACCTGGCCACCAAAGAAGAGCAGCATCATCAGCACCAGATCGGGGATGCCGCGAATAATGGTGGTGTAGCCGGTAGCAATGGCCCGGGCCCACTTGTAGGGAGATAGTTTGGCCAGCGCCCCCAGCATCCCCAGCAGCAACGCCAGCAGCAGGGAGGCCAGCGCCACTTCCAGGGTGACCCAGGCCCCCTCCAGCAGCGAGGCTTCGTATCCTTTCAAATCAAACATGGGCAGCTCCATTGCAATTAATAGGGCCCATTGCTCCACACGGAGAGCACGGGCCCCGGGACTACTGACGAGGTGAGCCGATCGGCTTGTTACTTGTCGTTGAGCAAAACGCCACAAGTCCCTCACCCAGCCCTCTCCCAAAGGGAGAGGGAACTGCCTTTACTCGCCGTACACGTCGAACTCGAAGTACTTGTCGTTGATTTCCTTGTACTTGCCGTTGGCACGCAGCGCCAGAATGGCGGCGTTGAATTTCTCTTTCAGATCCTTGTCAGCCTTGCGCACCGCAATACCGGCCCCCTCGCCAAACCACTTGGGATCGGTCAGTTTCGGGCCGACGAACTCGTAGGCATCGCCCCCTTCCTTCTTCAGCAGACCGTCGGTGATAGCGGCAGAGTCGGCCATCACATAGTCGACACGACCGGATTTCAGATCGAGATAGGCTTCATCAGCAGTACCGTAACGCTTGATGGTGGCATTGGGGAAGTTGTCGGTAATAAAGGTATCCATGGAGGTGGCACGTTGCACCGCCACGGTTTTCCCATCCATGAAGGCCTTGTCGAGCTTGACTTCGGTGCCCTTCTTGGCGGCAAAGCGAGCCGGAATGTGCTGGTACTTCTGGGTGAAGTCCACCTTCTTCTTGCGCTCTTCGGTGATATCCATGGTGGCGATGATGGCGTCAAACTTGCGCGACAGCAGCGCCGGAATGATGCCGTCCCAATCCTGTTTGATCAGGGTGCACTTCACCTTCATCTCTTCGCACAGGGCGTTGGCGATGTCGATATCAAAACCTTTCACCTCGCCACTGGGCTCGGTCCAGGAGAAGGGGGGATAGGCACCCTCAACCCCGATCCGGACCTCTTTCCACTCCTTGGCCATCAGGCTACCGGACGCGAGGGCAGTGACTACGGCAGTCGCCAGCATCAGCTTGTTCATGTATCTCTCCTTGATAAAACAGTTGATTGGGTAACTCGACATTCCGCCATCAGTAGATGGAGGAGATGAATTGCTTGAACCGCTCGGATTTGGGATGGGCAAAAATCTCTTTGGGGTTGCCCTCCTCCTCCACTCTGCCCTGATGCAGGAACATCACCTTGTTCGATACATCGCGGGCAAATGACATCTCGTGGGTCACCACCAGCATGGTGCGCCCCTCTTCGGCCAGCTCGCGCATCAGGCCGAGAACTTCTCCCACCAGCTCGGGATCGAGCGCCGAAGTGGGTTCATCAAAGAGCATCACCTCGGGCTCCACCGCCAGCGCACGGGCGATGGCGGCACGCTGCTGCTGACCGCCGGAGAGGTGACCCGGGTAGTAGTCGCGCCGCTCCCAGAGTCCAACCCGGTTGAGCAGCTGCTCCGCCTTGGCGATCGCCTCGGCACGGGGCACCTTGAGCACCTGGATCGGCACTTCGATGATGTTCTGCATGATGGTCATGTGCGACCAGAGATTGAAGCTTTGGAAAACCATCGCCAACCGGCTGCGAATGCGCTCAACCTGACGCATATCTTCCGGCAACCGTTCGCCGGAACGGCTGGTTTTCATCCGGATCAGTTCGCCATGGAGGGAGACGCTGCCGGATGAGGGGGTTTCCAACAGATTGATACAGCGCAGAAAAGTCGACTTCCCCGAGCCCGAGGAGCCGATAAGGGAGATGACATCCCCCTTGTGGGCAGTCATGTCGATGCCCTTGAGCACTTCGTGGGTGCCAAAATATTTGTGCAGATCACGTACTTCCAGTGCGGCAACGTCGCTCATCCATTACAACCTTGTCTGTCCCTAGACGCCGCAGGGGCGTGACTCCACCATCGCCAACTTAACAAAAATTTAACCGATGGTAACCTTCAGCGAAAATATCACCCGGATAGTGAAAAAACAATATGGAACGCGGGGATCCTGGTTAATCGCTCTATTTTTATTCGACTATCACGTATTTTTCAGCACTTTGTTTGCATAAACAGCCGTTTCATCGGCGTTTGGAATACCGCCTTTTTATACCCCAATCATGGCCGTGGCAAGAGAAAAACCACATTCGGCCCGTAACGACTCCAAAATGGCTTTATGCAGCTACTACCCATGCAGATTCTGGCTGGAGCGAATGGATCAAACTGATTTTATTGGCCCCTTGTCAGGAAGCTGCGTTCCCCTTCGCACACCCCACATCAAGCTGAAAAGTAACAACTCCCTAATAAATGGCCCCGACACCCCATTGAAAGCGAGAGAAATGTGACACAGAGCCAATAAGTAATGATAAGGTGGGATTTTTATCAGTTTTTGTGATCGAGGCCCCGATGTTGCTCAATGTCTTGCTGATCCTGTTGCCACTGGTGATCGGCTATCTGGTTCCCCTCTCCTCCGCTCGATTGATCAAGCTGGTCAATCAGGGGCTGGGCAAGATGGTCTACCTCATTCTCTTTCTGATGGGGCTGGGACTTGCCTATGTGGAGAACCTTGGCAGCAACCTCGCCGTCATCTTCAAAGTGGCCGGGATCATGCTCGGCGCCATTACCCTCTGCAACCTGCTGGCCCTCTGGTGGCTCGACAAGCGCTCGCCGCCGACCCATGCCGCCAGCGATGCCAAAATGCCGAGCAAACTCCATCTCCTGTGGGAGTCGCTGCAGCTCTGCTTTGTGGTACTGGGCGGTGTGCTGCTGGGTCTGCTGGTAGATCTGCGCGCTCTGCCCATCGACAAGTGGAGCGAGTGGGCGCTGATGCTACTGCTCTTTCTGGTCGGGGTGCAGATGCGCAACTCCGGCATGCGGCTGCGCCAGATCCTGCTCAACCCCTGGGGAATGAAGATCGCCGCCACCGTCATTGTCAGCAGCTGGCTCGGCAGCCTGCTGGCGGCCCAGTTGCTGGACATGCCGATGGCTCACGGGCTGGCGCTGGGATCGAGTTTCGGCTGGTACTCGCTCTCCGGTATTCTGGTGGCCGACAAGCTGGGGCCTGTGCTTGGCTCGGCCGCCTTTATCAACGATCTGGGGCGCGAGCTTATCGCCATCCTGATCATTCCGATCCTGATGCGGCGTCACCCCTCGGCCGCCATCGGCTATGGCGGCGCCACCGCTCTCGACTTCACCCTGCCGGTCATCCAGAAGTCGGGGGGCATCACAGTCGTGCCAGTGGCCATCGTCTCCGGCTTTATCCTGAGCCTGCTCGGCCCCATCCTGATCCTCGGCTTTCTGGCTATCTAGGCAGCCTCTCCCCAACAAAAAGCCCGACACAGTTGTCGGGCTTTTTGTTGGCAAATGGATGCGCGCAATAAATCACTGCAAGCTCAGCTACGCCACTGACCACCGCTCATCACCCGCGCAATAGCCAGCGAAGGCGACTTGATCAGCAGCAAGTCGGCATCCTGACCGACCTCGATCCGCCCCTTGCTGCCAAGCCCAAGCGCCTGCGCCGGGTTGGCGCTCACGACCGCCAACGCTACCTCAAGCGGTACCCCGAGCTGGCAGGCACGAACGCACTCCTGCCACAAGCTGGCAATCTGGCCGCAGCGCATCTCGATAAGGCGCCCCTCGCCATCAAAGCGAGGCAGACTGGCGTTTGCATCGGAGCTGAAGCTGATGCGATCGGCCGGTACGTTGGCGGCCAACAGCTCCACCAGCGCATCGGCCGCCAGCCGTTCGCCATCCTCAACCAGATCAGGAAAGCTGGAAGTGGTGAGATCGACCCAGCCTCCCGCCTTGCCCCATTCGATCGCCTCGGCGAAGAGCCAGGGATTGCGGTTGCAGTGGGTGGGATAGAGCTGGCGCAGCGGAATATCGGTCTTGTCGCGCAGCGCCCGCAGTGGCGCCAGTGCGCCCTGACCATCGCCAAGATGAAAGAAGCTGACCCCGCTCTTGCCCGCGAGCAACCCGGCCACCCGTGCCTCGCTCACCAGACGGGCAAGCTCGTCGTGGGTTGGTGCGCTGGATCTGTGGTCGCTGATGGCCACCTCCCCCACCCCCAACACTTCAGGGATCAGGATGATGTCGGACTCTACCGTGCCGGTGATGCTCTTGACCGGCAGATGGTAGGAGCCGGTATACATAAAGGCATTCACGCCGGCGGCGCGAAATTCACGCACCTTGCCGAGTACCTGAGCCGGCGAGCGGGTCAGGCTGTCAGTACCAAGCGCTGCCACCAGAGTGGTCACCCCGGCATTGAGCGCCTCGCTCGCCGCCAGTTCAGGGGTACGAAAGGCAAAGCCCCCCTCACCACCGCCTCCCGTGATATGGGCCAGCGGATCCACCATACCGGGCACCAGATAGTGACCCCGTCCATCGACACGCATCAGTGGCCAGTCGGCGGGCACACTCATCCCCTTGCCCATCCAGGCGATACGGCCATCCGCCACCAGCAGATCCTGCTGGCCAAGGTAGGCAGGGCTGAAAATTTCGGCCCCCTCGATCAGGGTCAACATCATGGTTACTCCTCGCTCAATCCCGTGACATGCCATCAGGCAGATGAACTATTTACCCACTATTGGCGCGCCGGTGAAAGCACTTCCTGAACAAGACTTTCATGAGAGATGGAAGATCCGCTACTCTCAGCGGCACTATCCGTTAGCAGGCCCCGCTTTCATCATGAACTTTCTGGCTCACCTTCATCTGGCCGCCCACACCGGAAGCTCCCTCACCGGCAACCTGCTGGGGGATTTTATCAAAGGGCCACTGCCCACGGGCCTTGCCGCACCGTTTGACGAGGGGATCTGGCTGCACCGCAAAATTGATGCCTTCACCGATGGCCATCCCGAGCACAAGGCGGCCGTCGCCTGTTTCGAGGCCCCCTGGCGCCGCTTTGGCGGCATAGTGGTGGATATGCTCTACGACCACTGGCTGAGTCAGCACTGGGCTGCATTCAGCGCGGATACCCTGCCCCGTTTTCTAGCGCAGAGCTATGGCCAGCTGCTGGCTGACCACCGTGTTTTACCAGAGGGATTGCCGCTCCCCCTCAAGCGGATGGCCGAGCAGAACTGGATCGCCTCCTATCAGCGCAAGGAGGGGCTGGCGCAGGCCCTCAATGGTATTGGCCGCCGGCTGCGCCGCCCGATGCCGCTGGGCGATGCGCTACTCACTCTCACTGAAGGTCAATGGCAAGGGTGCGAAGCAGGCTTTCTGCGCTTCTACCCGCAACTGATGAGCCACAGCGTGCAGCAGCTGGCCCTGATCCGGGCTGATTCGGGTCTGGTACCACCGCCATAAAAAAACGCCCCTTGCGGGGCGTTCTTCATCACGTAGCTTCACGTTACTTCTTGCATTACTTGGCTTCGTCTTTCTTCTTGCGAATGCTGAGGCCCAGTTCGCGGCCACGCAGACGGGCGTAGTAGATGGTGCCGACAAAAGCGAGGGTAGTGAACAGCAGCTCCACCACCGCCAGCCAACGCTCCCCCTCATCCGTGGTGATCAGGGTCAGGGCATGCAGGAAGTAGGGCATCAGCACGAAGTTGCCCCAGGCGTGGGTATAGGGGTTGCCCTGCACTATCCCCTTGAGGGGGAAGAGCAGCGGCACCGTCCAGATCACCGGCAACAACCAGGGGTTGAGGTCAGGATGAGGCGAGAGCCACAGATGCCAGA
This sequence comes from Aeromonas sp. HMWF016, assembly GCF_963878195.1. Taxonomy (NCBI): domain Bacteria; kingdom Pseudomonadati; phylum Pseudomonadota; class Gammaproteobacteria; order Aeromonadales; family Aeromonadaceae; genus Aeromonas; species Aeromonas sp. HMWF016. The sequence goes on along the minus strand of NZ_CAWNWX010000096.1, from coordinate 6,137 downwards.
GGATGACCCAGCCCAGCAGACCAAAGAAGCCGACCAGAGTCAGCAGACGGGCAAAGCGGGTGCTCACTTGAGGATCTCCAGCACCAGCTCCGGCGGGCGACCAATGCGGGCCTGACCGTTTTTGATGACGATGGGGCGCTCGATAAGCTTGGGATGCTGGTGCATGGCACGGATCAGGTCGTCGCCATTCACTTCAGCGAGGCCCAGCTCCTTGTAGAGATCTTCCTTGGTGCGCATCAGCTGGCGCGGGTCGCTAAAGCCAAGCAGGGTCAGCAGCTTGCGGATCTCCTCTTCGCTCGGGGCCTGCTCCAGATAGAGCACCACATCAGGGGCGATCCCGTGCTGTTCCAGCAGCGCCAGGGTTTCACGGCTCTTCGAGCAGCGCGGATTGTGGTAGATTTGGGTCTCGCTCATGGTAACTCCCTGATTAATCGCAAGATGGGACAAGAAACGGCGCTATTGTAGGGGAAACTGATGGTCAGGGTAAGCGGCAGTGGAAAGGAATTGAAACGAATTTGTTGGCTGATTGTGGCCGGCCTGCTGGGCGCCTGCACGCCCGCCCCCGAATTTACCGACGCGGCGGGGCAAAGGGTGGCTCTTGACCACTTTGCCGGCAAGCCGCTGCTGGTCAACTACTTCGCCCCCTGGTGCGCCCCCTGCCTGCGGGAGATGCCGCACCTCAACGTTCTGGCTGCCGAGGGAGAGATCGCCGTGGTGGCGATCAACTACGACCCGACCACCCCGGCAGAGCTGGACAAGCTGGCCGCGCAGTACCACATCAAGGTGCCGCTCCTTATTGCCAATGAGGATGCCAGGCTCCCCTTCCCTCGCCCAAGCGGGCTACCCACCAGCTACCTGCTCGATAGTGAGGGCAAACTCAAGCAGACGCTGGTCGGTGAACTGGGGCAATCGCAGATCGATACCCTCAAGGCATCCATCAGGCATCCGGGCAACTGAGCGCCCCACAGTGCGCAGAGCTGTTTCTCTAGCTCCCCATAAACAACAAGGGCGCACCAGAGTGCGTCCTTGTTGCTGGCAATCGCCTCTCGTCACCCCTTGAGGCTGTCGAGATCCTTCTTGGCCCGCTCCAGCTCGGTGATACGCGCCTCCAGTCGGGCCAGAGTCATCCGGTCACTGGTGGTGCCGCGCGCCACGATCAGCTCGTCGATGGCCGCCTGATAATCACCGCGCAGGGAGAGGATTTCAGCCCGCGCCATGTGCAGCTCGGTCATTCTGCCCGCCTTGCGATAGGCGTCGGAGAGCAGGTTCCAGGCCAGATTGTTCTCCTCATGCGCGCGGGCATAGGGGTCGAGGATGGCGATGGACTTTTTGTAGTTGCCGCTTTCGAGATAGGCGTTGCCAAGGTTGACCACCACCACCTCGTTGTCCGGCATCTGGCTGCGGAACTTCTCGAGGCGCGCGATGGCCTGGGCACTGCGCCCCTTGGCCAGATCGATGTCGGTCTGGGCATCGACGATAAAGAGATCTTCCGGATGGCGGGAGGCCAGCTCCTTCATCAGCGTGTCCGCTTCGTCGGTGCGTTTGAGCTGGATCAGCGCCAGCGCCTTGCCGTAGATGGCGGCATCCTTGAGCGGATAATCCCCTTTCTGGATCCGGCTATCGAAGTAACTCAGCATCCCCTGCGGGGTATCTGTGCCATAGCGCACCTGAATGCGCACCTTGGCCAACCAGAAATCGAGGCTCGGCGGCAAGTCGCGGCGGCCATAGCTGCTCGCCCGGGCGCGCGCCTCGCTGATCCGGGTCTCCGGCAGCGGGTGAGTCAGCAGCATTTCAGGCGGCTTGCTGGCATAGCGATACTCGGCAGCCAGTTTCTGGAAGAAGTTGGCCATCCCCATGGGATCGAAACCGGCATCGTAGAGGGTCTTCATGCCGATTCGGTCCGCTTCGTATTCGTTGTCGCGGGTGTAGTTGATGGCAGACTGCATGGAGAGCCCCAGCGTGGTCTGCAACGCGGCAATACCGGCAGTCGGGTTGATCACCGCCAGTGCGATGGAGCCTACCAGACCGGCCAGAGTCACCGCCGAGCTGCTTGCCTGCGCTTCCATATAGCGGGCGATGTGGCGCTGGGTCACGTGGGTGATTTCGTGGGCCAGAACCGAGGCAAGCTCGCTCTCGCTGTCGGCGTAGAGGAAGAGGCCGGTATGCACCTTGACTCGCCCGCCAAGGAAGGCGGCCGCGTTGATGCTGGGGTCATTGATGAGGAAGAAGGTAAACGGGAAACGCACCCCATCGGCGTTGGAGAGCAGGCGCTGCCCCAGATCGTCGATATATTGGCTCAACACGGGATCATCGATGATCGGCAAACCGGCACGGGCAAAGCGCATGAAGGCGTTGCCGTAGCGCACCTCCTGCTCGATGGGCAGGGCCGATACCCCGGCGGTGCCTATGTCGGGAAGCTGATTGTTCGCCTCGGCATGAAACGTGGCGCCCATCAGGGAAGCCAGCAGGGGAAGTGATGCCATCAGGGGGGAAAAGCGTGCCACGTTATCTCTATCTCCATCAGAAAGGGCCTCGGCAGAATACCCTTGCCCATCAAGGGCTACAAGCGTTGTTTCATGCTCTTATCACGGCCATAATAGCGGCCATCTGCGTGATGGAGCCCCCATGGAATATCTCGACCTGACCCCCTGGCGCTGTCCCGAGCCGCTGATCCGGCTCAAGCTCTGGTTACGGGAGGCCAAAACCGGTCAAACCGTCACCATACGGCTGGCCGATGCGGGCTCCCGGCAGGATATTCCGGCCTATCTGCAGCGTCTTGGCCACGGGGTCATTCTCACCCCGGAGCCGGACAATACCCTCTCTTTGCAGCTGGTTGTCGGGGCGACACAGCCATCTTGAGCCCCTGTCGTGTAAGGATGCAGTCATGTTAGAAGTCTTGAAGCGCTGGTATCAGACCCGGTTCTCCGATCCCGATGCCGTTACCCTCTTCCTGTTGCTGGTCTTCTGCTTTGCCATCATCTGGCTGTTTGGCGATCTGCTGGCCCCCCTGCTGGTGGCGCTGGTGATGGCCTATCTGCTGGAGTGGCCGGTAGCCCGGCTGCAAAAGACGGGGCTGTCGCGCACCTTGGCTACTAGCGTCATTCTGATCCTCTTTATTACGGTGGCGGTCGCCTCCCTCCTGGGCCTTATCCCGACGCTGGTCAGTCAGGGGATCAATCTGGCCAAAGAGGCGCCGGCCATGCTGACCCACGCTCAGGATTATGTCCGCACCCTGCCCGACCGCTATCCCGAGCTTATCGATGTCAGTCTGGTGGAGACCGTCATCGACAATATCCGCCAGCGTATTCTCAGTGGCGGCGAGCATCTGGTGAGCGCCTCTCTCAGCTCGCTGGTGAACGTGGTGGCCATCATGATCTACCTGATCCTGGTGCCGCTGATGGTCTTTTTCATGCTCAAGGACAAGCGGGTCTTGATGGGTAGCCTGCGCCGCTTCCTGCCGCGCAACCGCACGCTGGTCAACCGGGTGTGGGTCGAGATGAACAACCAGATCATCAACTACATCCGCGGCAAGGTGATCGAGATCCTGATCGTCGGCATCGCCACCTATGTCCCCTTCGCCCTGATGGGACTGCGCTACTCGGTGCTGCTGGCGGTCGCGGTCGGCTTCTCGGTGCTGATCCCCTACATAGGCGCCGCCGTGGTGACGGTGCCGGTGGCCATGGTCGCCCTGTTCCAGTGGGGCCTCACCCCCGAGTTCGCCTGGTTGATGGTGGCCTATCTGGTCATTCAGGCCCTCGATGGCAACCTGCTGGTACCGGTGCTCTTCTCGGAAGCAGTCAACCTCCATCCGGTGGCCATCATCATCGCCGTGCTGGTCTTTGGCGGTCTGTGGGGATTCTGGGGGGTCTTCTTCGCCATTCCCCTCGCCACCCTGGTCAAGGCGGTGATCAATGCCTGGCCAAAACGCGAAGATCTGCCGAGCCCCGCGAAATAACCCACTTCCCATGCAATCGTGACAACGGAGTGTCCATGACCTTTTTTCGTCAAATCAGAGCGGCAGGGCTGACGGCCCTGCTCCTCGCTGCCGCCCTGCCAGCTCGCGCCGATATCGATCTTGGCTCCATGGATCTGCTCACCAGCGACAATCCCTCCAGCCCGGTGCCACAAGGTTTTGTCGCCGGTACGGCGCTCATCGGGGGACAAGCCCGCTATGAGGCGCAGGATAATGCCACCTACGCCATCCCGGGCTTTATCTACTTCGGTAAGCAGTTCATGTTTCTCGGCGATCGGGCGCGCTACTACTTCCACAAGGATGAGAACGTCGCCCTGTATGGCTATGGCCGGGTGCGTTTTGGCAATCTGGATCCCGAGGATTCTCCCGCCTTCAGCGGCATGGAACAGCGCAAATGGCAGCTGGAAGGCGGGATCGGTGGCAACATCATCACTCCCTACGCCCTGCTGACCGTGCGGGCCAACAGCGATATCACCGGTCGCAGCAAGGGTCAGGAACTGCTGCTGTGGGCTGACTTCCCCATTCAGCGCGACAACCTGCTCATCATGCCGGGGATGGGGGTGATGCTGCGCAGCGACAAGATGGCCAACTACTACTTCGGCGGCATCTCCGAGAGCGAGGCCACCGCCCAGCGTCCAGCCTGGGATACGGGGTCAACCCTCTCCCCCATGGCGGCGCTCATCACCAGCTACCGCTTCAGTCCCAACTGGATTGGCATGTTTGCCATGAACTACGAATGGTATGATCGGGACATCAAAAACAGCCCCATCGTCCAGCACGACGGCGAACTCTATGCGGGATTTGCCTTGGGCTATATCTGGTAAAGGTGATGCGCCGTGAGATACGAACAAACAAAAGGGAGCCCTCGGCTCCCTTTTTCACGACCGCCCTCAGGCTGGTAGTAGAGCCTACTCAGGCTGATAGCGCCGCCAGAAACCCGCTCAGCTGCTGATTGACGAAGGCCGGATTTTCCAGCGACGAGATGTGGCCGGCCGCCGGGATCTCCCTGAATGGGCAACCCAGTGCCTCGGCCATCAGATAGCCCTCCAGCACCGGGCGCGCCTTGTCCTCGCAGCCGGTCATCACCAGCGCAGGCACCGTCATCTCTTCCAGCCACTCGATGCGATCTTCGCGGGTCACAAAACTACGCCCCACCACCACCATGGCGGCAATCTTATCCTTTGGCCAAGCGGCAAGGCGCGCCTTGAAATCGGCCAGCAAGGCAGCATCGGGCTGGTTGGCAAAGAAGATGGGTGCCACCTGTTCGATGATGGGCGCCGGCACGGTGCCGAGCTGTTCGATCATGGCCAGCATGCCGAGGTAGCGCTCACAGGTGATCTGCGGCTCGAGGCCAACGAAGCTGTCCATCAGCACCAGTCCCTTGAGGCGAGCTGGAGCCATGCGCGCCAGCTCCACGCCCCACATGCCGCCGATGGAGAGGCCCACCAACACGAACTCGTCGACCCCGAGGGCATCAAGCAGCGCCAGATGATCGCGCGCCAGGGTTGCCAGCGTGCAGGCGCCTTCCGGAAGAACATCGGAATCACCGTGGCCCCACAGCTCGGGAACGATGCAGCGATAGCGGCTCTTGAGCGCCTCGATTTGCGGCGCCCACATGGCGCTGTCCCACAGGTAGCTATGGCCAAACAGCAGTACCGGCCCTTGCCCTTCATCCAGATAGGCCATCCGGCGGCCCGCTATCTCCATAAATTGCTTCATGTTCTCTCCTGTTGCCAACTTCCGGGGCGGCAGTGTAACACGTCCCCCTTGGCAGTCGACTCTCCCTGGTGCAAGCTGAAGTGACGGCAAGAAGGGACTCAAAAAGGAGAAGAAGATGCCGAAGGACAAGAGCAAGAAACGGCCACGTCTGGACAAGAAATGTTATGAACACCACCTTGCCCATCTGCAGGAGGAGCTGGTCAAGCTGCAGGAGTGGGTCAAGCAGGAGGGGCTCAAGGTGGTGGTGCTGTTCGAGGGACGGGACGCCGCCGGCAAGGGGGGCGTCATCAAGGCGATCACCGAGCCCCTCAACCCCCGGGTCTGCCGTGTGACGGCGCTGCCCGCCCCCTCAGACAGAGAGCGCTCCCAGTGGTACTTTCAGCGCTATGTCGCCCACCTGCCCGCTGCTGGCGAGATGGTGCTGTTTGACCGCTCCTGGTACAAC
>NZ_CAWNWX010000095.1:0-20239 GCF_963878195.1 Aeromonas sp. HMWF016 | reverse complement strand
CCCCCAGCCATAGCAGAATGCCCCACTGCAGCCCGCTGTTCGGGTACTGGGGTTTGCCCAGCAACCACCAGGCGGGTAGGGCGATCACCAGCGCCCCCAGATAGAAGCAGCCGAAAATCGCCAGCTGTGGCGGTTGCTCCGCCTCCCTCGCCAGCAGTACCTTGTAGCCCACCTGACCCATGGCAAAGCAGAGGTTGGCTCCCTGCACCACCAGAAAGCCCAGCGCATAGCTCTCGGTCAGCCCGTCAAAGCGGATCACGGCTGCGCCGGCGACGGCCAGCAGGGCTCCCCACAGATAGGCGAGATTGAAGCGCCGCTCAAGCAGGTCGTGGAGCAGGGTGACGTAGATGGGGGTGAAGATGGTAAAGACCAGCACTTCCGGTACCGTCAGCAGCAGGAAGGAGTGGTAGTAGAAGATATACATGATGCCGAGCTGGATGGCGCCCAGCGCCATCAGCTTGCCTGCCAGAGCTGGGCGTAGCCAGCGGCGGCGCAGGAAGGGCAGAAAGACGAGGGTGGCGAGAGCGATGCGGGTCAGCACCGAAAAGTAGGCATCCACCTGACCGGCGAGGTAGACCCCGATCAGGCTGAAGGAGAATGACCAGAGCAGGGTGACCCCTATCAAGTAGTTCATGTGGTTGATTTGTCATCAGTTGTCAATTTTTGAGGGGGCTATGATGGCCGAGATGGAAGCGGCAATCCAGCGTTTATGGGCACGATTGCCACAGGTCGGAGCATTTGGCTTCACCGCCAGCAATGGCGAGGGATCGGCGACCGACTGGAATGGTCGGGGCGAGGGGCGTGTGCAGGTGACCGATCATCAGGGGGGCTGGCTGTTTAGCGAGCAGGGCCGCTACACCACGCCCCATGGCCGGGTGCTCACTATGCACAACTGCTTCTGGTGGCAGCGCAGTGAGCAGGGGATCCGCCTTTCTCACCTGCGTTATGAAGCGCCGGTCGAACTGTTCGAGCTGCTGCCGCAGGGGGATGGCCGCTGGCTGACCGCCGAGCCTCATCTGTGCGGGGCGGATCACTACAGCGCCGAGCTGACCGAGATCGACGGCGGTTTTCTACTGAGCTGGCAGATCACCGGGCCGCGCAAGAACGAGCGGATCGATTACCGCTACCGGATGTGAGTGGCGGCAAGCAGGCATAAAAAAACCGGCGCAGAGCGCCGGTAGCGGGGGACAAATCGGAGGTTTTTTTTAAAACAGTCCCAAAAAACAGGAGAGATGAACTCTCTTCACACACTCAGAAAAGCTATTCAGGCACTCAGGGCATAGCTCAGCATGGCTTGCAGCTTGCTATCGAAGAACCAGGGCAGCAGTACCATCAACAGCCCCAGTACGCCCGCCAGTCGCTGGCGATACTGCCAGCCGGCAATTAGGACCAGACCGCCGCACAGGGTGGTCAAGATGCCTGACATAGGGTTGCCTCACGCTGTACACGACGCTGCTGGGCCCACTGGTTCATGGCGACCGAGCCGAGGATCAGGGCCAGTGCCACGCCGGTGGTGGGGTGGATCTGTTCGCCGAGGAACAGGGCGCCCAGCATCACGCCGAACAGCGGCACCAGATAGTTGCTGAAGGAGGCGAACGTCGGGCCGGCCTTCTGGATCAGCGCCATGTAGAGGAAGTAGACCAGACCGGTACAGAGGGTACCTAGCACGGTAATCGCGCTCAGGGCCTGGCTGCTCGGCAGGGTCAGATTGCTCAGGTCAACCATGAAGGGTGCGACCAGCAGCAACTGGATTGCCGAGGAGATCAGGATGTTGCGGGCAACGACCACAGGGTGGTCTTTGGCGAAGCGCTTGATCATCAGCAGACCGATGGCGAAGCAGCTGGCGCCCAGCAGGATGGCCATGGCACCGAGCAGACCGGCGTTCATGCCCTGGGAGAGTTTTGGCCAGAATAGGGTGAGCACACCGGCAAAGCCGATGATCACGGAAAGCAGACCGGTTTTGGTGATTCTTTCACCAGAAATAAACAGCGGTGCAGCCAGAATGGTCACAAACGGGATACAACCCATGACCACGGCAGCGATGGCGCTATCCACGTACTGCTGGCCCCAGGCGACCATGATGAAGGGGATGGTGGCATCCAGCAGGGCGATCAGCATGTAGGTACGCCACGGGGTGTGTTCACTCTTGAGGCGCATAAACAGGCAGAGCAGACCCAGGGTCAGGCTGCCGCACAGGGCACGACCCGCAGCCACCAGAATGGGGGGCAGCTCGGCAACGGCCTGGTGCATGAAAATGAACTGGGAACCCCACAGCAGGCCGATGGCCAGCAATAACAGATAGCTACGCATTTTAATCTCCGATGTATTAAGCCTGCGCATTCTAGGCAATCTGTTACTATGGTAAAAATGAATTGTTGGCATTCAACTATGGCTAATATCGATGGATAGCTCTCTCTCCCGCCTCGACCTCAACCTGCTGGCGGTATTCGACATGCTGATGCAGGAGCGCAACGTCACTCGCGCCGCCGAGCGGCTGCATCTCTCTCAATCCACCGTCAGCCATGCGCTGGGTCGGTTGCGGATCGCGCTGGATGACCCTCTCTTTGTGATGAGCCGACGTGAGATGATGCCGACCGAGCGCGCCAAGGCGTTGGCTGGGCCGGTGCGCCAAGCGCTGGCGATGCTGGAGCAGGGGCTGCGTCAGGCCAAGGGATTCGAACCTGCCAGTGCGCGGCGGATCTTCCGCATCGCCACCCCGGGTTCGGTAGAGCACGGACTGGTGCCGCTGCTGGTGGATCGTTTGTTCCGCGCTGCGCCCCACTGCCGGCTGGAGGTGTGCGAACTGGCCGACAGCGACTACGAGCGGGAGCTGGAGAAGGGGGAGCTGGATCTGGTGATCGGTTTTGCCGGTGCCAACCACCTCTCTCCCCGTCTCTGGCGCGAGGAGTGGTTCAGCAATCCGCTGGTCTGCCTGTCGCCCCTTGGCAGCGAGTTGCCCGACGTGTTGACTCCGGTCGAGCTGGTCAGCCGCCCCCATATCCATACCTCCAGCTGGGGCCACAGCCAGGCGATGGTGGAGCTCTGGCTGGCCCGCTTCGGGGTGGAGCGGGAGCTGGGGGTCAGATTGCCGAGCTTTATGGCAGTGCCGCCGCTGATGGCGACCGGCCGCTATCTGGTGGTGGTGCCCGAGATGATCGGGCGCCACTTCTGCCGCTACTACCCGTTGCGGATGCATCAGCTGGACCCGGAGATCCCCATCGTCTATCTGATGGCGGGCCACCCGCTGACCGCCCATGACGAGGCGATCAGCTGGTTCAAGAGCCTGCTGCACCAGTTGGTGTATGACCTCTACGGCGCCGATGCGCTCGGTACGCCGACTCAGCGGATGCTGGCGAAGTAGTCGAGCCCCATGGCGCTTTTCACCTCAGCCAAGACCTCGTCGGTGATGATGCGGGCCTGCTCGGTGCCCCGATAGAGCAGATCCAGCAGCTTCTCCTTGTCAGCGATGGCGGCCTCACGGCGCTCCCGCATCGGTGCGAGCAGGGTCTGCAGGCAGTCGTTGAGCACCTGTTTGCAGCGCATGTCCCCCAGTCCGCCGCGCTCATAGTGAGCCTTCATCTCGGCGACCAGCTCCTTGTCGGGGTGGAAGGCATCCAGATAGGCGAACACCGTATTGCCCTCCACCTGACCCGGATCGCTCACCTTGAGGTGGTTGGGGTCGGTATACATGGCGAACACCGCCTGTTTGACCTCTTCCGCCGACATGCCGAGCTCGATGGTGTTGCCGAGAGACTTGGACATCTTGGCCTTGCCGTCGATGCCGGGCAGGCGGCCGGTGTCGCTCAGGATCGGCTGGCACTCGGTCAGCACCTCTTTGCCCACCAGTGAGTTGAAGCGGCGAACGATCTCGTTGGTCTGCTCCAGCATCGGCAGCTGATCTTCCCCAACCGGCACATGGCTGGCGCGAAAGGCGGTGATGTCGGCGGCCTGACTGACCGGATAGACCAGAAAACCGGCCGGCAGCGTGCGCTCGAACCCTTTCTGCTGGATCTCCGCTTTGACGGTGGGGTTGCGCTCCAGCCGGGCGACGCTGACCAGATTGAGGTAGTAGCAGGTCAGCTCGGCGAGGGCGGGCAGGGCACTCTGCAGGCAGAAGGTGGTCTTGGTCGGATCGAGGCCGACTGCCAGATAGTCGGCCATCACTTCCAGCACGTTGTCGGTCACCTTGGCCGGGTTGTGACCGTTGTCGGTCAGCGCCTGCAGATCGGCGATCATCACGAATTGACGGTAGTGGTGCTGGGCTTCGACGCGCTGGCGCAGGGAACCGACATAGTGGCCGATGTGCAGTTTGCCGGTGGGACGATCGCCAGTCAGGATAACGGGGTTGTGCATGTCACTCTCTCCAGTTGGGTGAGCCGGGAGGCGACAAAGGGATAAAAACAGTTGACCGCCTCTCGGCGGTCACGGTGTTTTCTTTGGGAAATCTACAATAGAAACGCGGTGCCGCCTGTTTAGGAGCAGCACCACCAGTAGTTGTGATTGAATGCGGTCATGTTCATAGCAAATCAAACTACGCCGGTTTCATCACTTCTGCAAGGGGACGACCAGCAGATCGCACGGTACGGTATTCATCAGCTGACGGGCGCTCGAGGTAAGCAGGCTCCAGAAGCTCTGGCGATGGCCGCACACCAGCAGGTCGATCTCGTACTCCTTGACCGCCTGATTGACCCGCTCGCTCAGATCGCCGCAGATCACCAGCTTCTTCTCGATGGGATAGTCCACCGAGGCGAGGAAGGACTCCAGTTTCTCTTTCGCTTCGGCGATCACCTGATCCTGCACGTTGTCGATGTCGATATCGATCATTTCGGTGTAGAGATCCTTGAGGTCCACATCGACATGGATAACCGACAGCTTGGCGCCGTTGGAACGGGCTCTGTCCACCGCCTTGTCGATCACCTTGCGGTTATCTTCAGAGAGGTCGATCGCGGCCAGAATATGCTTGTAATAGGTTGTTCCACTCATGGGGGTTCTCCTTACCGATCCTTCAGCCCACTATACCAATCTCTGCTGAAACTAAAATGGTGTCTCAGGCACAGTTTTGGGATTTAAATGAGTTTAATTTCCTGTGGCACAGGGTCAGCCACTCAGTTATTAACCATTATTTGCCTGTAAATTAAACAAGAGTTTGAAGCCGGTCACACCCCTCGGCTTGCCGATCAGGGGGGAGAGGCATAGGATGGGCCCGTGCTTCGCAATGAACACAAAACAACAAAAAGCATCTGAATACCGCTTTGGGGAGCCACGTGCTCCCTTTTGTTTTTCTGCCTCATTCCCCGCTGCTTTTCTTGCTGATAGCGATCCGGTATCAAGTTAATCTCCCGCGAGTTGGTTATGCTGTAGCCAGTTTCTTTGGAGGCCTTCTCATGATCATTCATCCGCAGATCCAGGGCTGTGTAGCCCGCAACTGTCACCCCATCGGCTGCCGCGCCGCCGTGCAGCAGCAGATCGAACGCATCAAGGCGGCTGGCCCGTTCAACGGGCCCAAGCGGGTGCTGGTGCTGGGGGCCTCCTCCGGTTTCGGGCTGGCGTCACGTATTGCGCTCGCCTTCGGTGCCGGTGCCGACACCATTGGCATCTCGTTCGAGCGGGGCCCCTCCGACAAGGGATTGGGTAGCGCCGGTTGGTACAACAACATCTGGTTTCGCAAGGAGGCAGAGCAGGAGGGGCGTACCGCCATCAACCTGATCGGTGATGCCTTCTCCGATGCCATGCGCCAGCAGGCCATCGACACCATTCGTCAGCAGCTGGGGCAGGTGGATCTGGTGATCTACTCGCTGGCGAGCGGCATCCGGGTGCTGCCCGATGGCACGCAGGTGCGCTCTGTGCTCAAGACTACAGGCCAGCCGTTCAGCGGCTGGGGGCTGGATCTGGAGCGCGATACTCTGGTGCAGCAGTCGCTGGCGCCCGCCACCCCGGAGGAGATCCGCGATACTGTCACCGTGATGGGGGGCGAGGATTGGCAGCTCTGGATGCAGGCGTTGCAGCAGGCGGATTGTCTCGCGCCCGGCGCGCAAACTGTGGCCTACTCCTACATCGGCCCCGAATCCACCTATCCCCTCTATCGGGATGGCACCATCGGTTATGCCAAGGGGCATCTGCACGCTACCGCCGAGACCATCAACCTGCAGTTGGCCGAGATTGGTGGCCATGCCTGGGTGTCGGTCTGCAAGGCGCTGGTGACCAAGGCGAGCGCCTATATTCCTGTGTTGCCGGTCTACCTCGGCCTGCTGATGGGGGTGATGAAGGAGCGTGGTGTCCATGAGGGCTGCATCGAGCAGATGCAGCGACTGTTTGCCGCCAAGATGTACGGGCCCAATGGGGTGGTGGCTGATGGCAACCGGCTGATCCGGATGGATGACCACGAGCTTGACCCGGCCATTCAGGCCGCCGTTTCGGCACTCTGGCCCAAGGTGACGCCGGACAATTTCCACGGGTTGGGGGATTTTGCCGGGCTGCGCCAAGATTTCATGCAGCTCAACGGCTTCGAGTTGCCGGGCGTCGATTACGGTGCACCAGTGGATGTCGCCTCCCTTGGCGAGCTGACCCCCTGAGCTGAAAGAAACGGGATCTCCCTCTCGTTGGCGGGTTGATTCATGGCGGGAGTGTGGCGACAATCGATACCAAATCACTGAGGAGAAACAAGATGCTGGCCCAAGCCATGATCGAGAAGTTGAACGAGCAGATTAACCTGGAGTTCTACTCCTCCAATCTCTATCTGCAGATGAGCGCCTGGTGCGAAGACAAGGGCTTTGAAGGGGCGGCGACCTTCCTGCGCCAGCACGCGGTCGAGGAGCGCCAGCATATGGAGCGTCTGTTCACCTATGTGAGCGAGACCGGCGCCATGCCAAAACTGGGTGCCATCGATGCCCCTCCCCACGAGTTCAAGTCGCTGGGCGACGTATTCCGCGCCACTTTGGAACACGAGTACCACATCACCAAGTGCATCAATGGCTTGGCCCACGTGGCCTTCACCACTCAGGACTACTCCACCTTCAACTTCCTGCAGTGGTATGTGGCCGAGCAGCATGAAGAGGAGAAGCTGTTCAAGAGCATCGTCGACCGTCTGGGTCTGGTGGGTGAAGATGGCAAAGGCCTCTACTTCATCGACAAGGAGCTGGCCGAACTGGCCAAGGGTGCCCCTGCCAGCATCATGGACAGCAACGCCTGATAGTCGTGGACACTTAGTGTTCAGCCAGTACAATAACGGCCCTTTTAAGGGCCGTTATTTATTCTGGTGCGCACTCTCCGTTGTTATGTCAGCCAGAGGCAATCACGGTTCAGGCCAAGTGCCGTTTCTATTTTGATAAGTGAGTGATGATGAAGCAGGTCGATGTGGTGGTGATTGGGGCCGGTGCGGCCGGATTGATGTGTGCGGCGCAGGCAGGCTACCGTGGCCGCTCCGTGCTGGTGCTCGACAACGCCAAGAAGCCGGGCCGCAAGATCCTCATCAGTGGCGGTGGCCGCTGCAACTTCACCAACCATCAGGCGGGCGCTCACGCCTACCTCTGCGCCAATCCTCACTTCAGCAAGTCGGCGCTGGCTCGCTACACCCAGCAGGATTTCATCGATCTGGTGGATCGCCACGGGGTCAACTATCACGAGCGCACTCTGGGACAGCTGTTCTGCCTCGAGAGTGCCAAGGAGATCGTCGATGTGCTGCTCACCGAGTGCGACTGGGCCGGGGTGACCCTGCAGTTCCAGACCGAGATCCTCACCGTCAGCAAACAGGACGAAGGCTTCGTGCTGACCACCAGCAAGGGTGAGATCGGCTGTCACTCGCTGGTGGTGGCGACCGGTGGACTCTCCATGCCCAAGCTGGGTGCTACCCCTTATGGCTTCAAGCTGGCGGAGCAGTTCGGCCTCAACGTGCTGCCGACCCGTGCCGGTCTGGTGCCCTTTACCCTCCATCAGGCAGAAAAAGAGGCGTTCGCCGATCTGGCGGGCATCAGCCTGCCGGTAGCGGTGACCGCCGAGGATGGCACCCGCTTCAAGGAGGCGATGCTGTTCACCCATCGCGGCCTCTCCGGCCCCGTCATCCTGCAGATCTCCTCCTACTGGCACGCCGGTGAGAAGATCCACATCAACCTGCTGCCGGAGCTGGATATTCCAGCCGCCCTGCGCGAATGGGCGCAGGCGCACCCTGCGCAGGAGCTGAAAACCGTGCTGGGGCGCGAGCTGCCCAAGCGTTTCGTCGACAAGCTGGTGGAGCTGGGACAGCTGGTCAGCAAGCCGATGCGCCAGTACAACGAGCGTGAGCTGGAAGCGGTGGCCAACCTGCTGGGGGATTGGCAGATCCTGCCCAATGGCACCGAGGGGTATCGCACTGCTGAGGTGACTCTGGGCGGCGTCGACACCAACGAGCTCTCCTCCAAAACCATGGAGGCACGCAAGGTGCCCGGCCTCTACTTCATCGGCGAAGTGGTGGATGTGACCGGCTGGCTTGGCGGTTACAACTTCCAGTGGGCCTGGTCCTCCGGCTGGGTGGCCGGGCAGTACTGTTGATGTCACTGGGGCTGGTTTATCCGGCCCCGATTTATTGGTCAGGGTTATGGTGATCGGTCGGGTTGCCGCAAGGGGGCGCAGATGCTTGAGAATCAGATGATGTTGTTGGCGGTGTTCGAACGGGCGGCGCTGATGCTGATGACCCTCTTCTTCCTGACCCGCACCCGGCCGTTCCAGCGGCTGTTCCAGAAGCGGGATCACACCCCGGCCGAGCTGGTGCTGGTGGCCTCCATCTTCTGTCTGTTTGCGGTGTTCAGCACCTACACCGGCATTCCGGTGGAGGGGGCCCTCATCAACGTGCGGATCATCGCCATCATCTCCGGCGGCATCCTGTTCGGCCCCTGGGTCGGCATTCCGGCCGGGGTGATCTCCGGCCTGCACCGCTATCTCATCGATATGGATGGTCACACCTCCATCCCTTGCCTCATCGCCAGCATCATTGCCGGTCTGCTCGCCACCTGGCTGCACCTGCGCTGCCGCAAGTCGCGGCTCTGGCTCTACGGTATTCTGGCGGGGATGCTCTGCGAAGGGCTGACCATGCTGCTGATCTGGCTGCTGACCGAGCCCCACGAAGTCGGGGTGGAGATCGTCAACCATATCGCCTATCCGATGATTGCCGGGGCGCTCTGTATCGGTCTCATCATCAAGCTGGTGCAGGATCTGGATGACGAAAAGGAGCTGATTGCCGCCAAGCAGGCCAAGCTGGCGCTCGATATCGCCAACAAGACGCTGCCCTTCTTCCAGAATATCGATCGCCACTCTCTCAGTCAGGTGTGCGATGTGATCCGGCGCGATATCAGCGCCGATGCGGTGGCCATCACAGATACCCATGACGTGCTGGCCTATGTCGGGGTGGGCAAGGACTATTACGAGCTGGAGGAGCACCACGCCATCAGCGGCATGACCCAGCAGGCGGTGCTGCTCGACCAGATCATCATCAACAATGATCTGCGCCAGTATCACCTCTCCGATTTCCACTCGGTCATCATTATTCCGCTGCGGGAAAACGGCGCGGTGAGCGGCACCCTCAAGATCTACTACCGTCGCACCCACAGCATCACCAGCTCGCTGCGGGAGATGGCGGTGGGGCTCTCCCAGCTCATCTCCACCCAGATGGAGGTGTCGCGCATCGAGCAGCTCAAGGAGATGACCCGCAAGGCGGAGTTCACCGCGCTGCAGAGCAAGATCAACCCGCACTTCCTGTTCAATGCCCTCAACGCCATCTCGTCGCTGATCCGCATCCGGCCCCAGCAGGCGCGTCAGTTGATCGCCAATCTGGCGGATTACCTGCGCTACAACCTCAACAAGGGGGATGAGCTGATCGACATTCAGGAGGAGCTGCAGCAGGTGCGCGACTACGTGGCCATCGAGCAGGCCCGCTTCGGCGATAAGCTGGAGGTGGTGTTCGAGGTGGACGATGTGCACATTCAGGTGCCGAGCCTGCTGTTGCAGCCGCTGGTGGAAAACGCCATCCTGCACGGCATCCAGCCCCGCAGCGCGCCGGGTCGGGTCACCATCGAGGTGAAACAGCTGGCGGGCGGCATCCGGGTAGCGGTGCGAGACACCGGTTACGGCATCAGTCAGGCGGTGATCGACGGGGTGGCCGCCGGTCGGGTGGAGAGCCGCAGCATCGGCCTGATGAACGTGCATCAGCGGGTCAAGCTGCTCTATGGCGACGGCCTGCACCTTAAGCGGCTGGAGCCGGGTACCGAAGTGAGTTTCTATCTGCCGGATCAGGAGTCGATGCCATGCTGAAAGCCATCATAGTGGAAGATGAATATCTGGCCCGCGAGGAGCTGATCTATCTGGTGAACCAGCACAGCACCATCGAGATAGTGGCGAGCTTCGAGGATGGGCTGGAGGCGTTCAAATACCTGCAGGATCACGAGGTGGATGTGGTGTTCCTCGATATCCAGATCCCCTCCATCGACGGCCTGCTGCTGGCCAAGAACCTGCACAAGTCGACTCATCCGCCCCACATCGTCTTCGTCACCGCCTACAAGGAGTTTGCGGTGGAAGCATTCGAGCTGGAGGCGTTCGACTACATCCTCAAGCCCTACAACGAGCCGCGCATCATCAATCTGCTGCAAAAGCTCGAGCATGCGGGCAAGTCGCAGCCAGTCACCACGGGGGAGGCGAGCGGCGAGGGGTGCAGCCCCCACAATCGCACCGTCAATCTGGTGAAGGGGGAGCGCATCATAGTCACCCCCTGCGAGCAGATCTACTACGCCGAGGCCGACGAGAAGCTCACCTATGTCTACACCCGCGATGATCGCTACGTGATGACCATGACCATCAGCGAGTTTGTCAGCCGCCTGCCGGCCGAGGGGTTCTTCCGTTGCCACCGCTCCTACTGCGTCAACATCAACAAGATCCGCGAAATAGTCCCTTGGTTTAACAGCACCTATCTCATCCGACTCCATGATCTGCCGTTCGAGGTGCCGGTAAGTCGCAGCAACATCAAGGCGTTCCGTCAGCTGATGCGGCTCTGATTGTCATTCATTCCCGCCGATCTGCATTTCATGCCTTAATCGATCGGCGCGAGCTGCGTCTTGCCTATAGTGGCCTCAATTTCCTTAAGGCCATCGACCGAGACGCATCATGACCAAAGAGATGAACCGCACCCGGTACCTGACACTGCTCGGTACCATCATCACCCAGTTTGCACTGGGTTCTGTCTATACCTGGAGCCTGTTCAACGCCCAGCTCTCCGACAAGCTGGACGAGCCGGTGAGTCAGGTGGCTTTCGCCTTCGGCCTGCTCAGCCTCTCGCTGGCGGTCGCCTCCTCCATGGCGGGCAAGCTGCAGGAGCGGTTCGGGGTGCGCAACGTGACCTTGGGCGCCGGTGTGCTGCTAGGCATCGGTTTCTTTCTCACCGCCCACGCCAGCAATCTGGCGATGCTCTACCTCTGCGCGGGTATTCTGGTCGGGTTTGCCGACGGCACCGGCTACCTGATGACCCTCTCCAACTGCGTTAAGTGGTTCCCGGAGCGCAAGGGGCTCATCTCCGCCTGCTCCATTGGTGCCTATGGTCTCGGCAGCCTCGGTTTCAAATACATCAACCTGCTGCTGCTCTCCAGCTCCGGCCTTGAGACCACCTTCCAGCTGTGGGGGCTGATCGCCATGTCCATGGTGCTGGTGGGCGGCATGCTGATGAAGGATGCGCCCAAGCAGGCCGCCTCCGTGCAGCAGAGCGAGAGCCGTGACTTCACCCTGGCCGAGGCGATGCGCAAGCCGCAGTACTGGATGCTGGCGCTGATGTTCCTCACCGCCTGCATGAGCGGCCTCTACGTCATCGGCGTGGCCAAGGATATCGGCGAGAAGATGGTGGGTCTGCCTGCTGTCGTCGCTGCCAATGCCGTCGCCATCATCGCCATGGCCAACCTGGGTGGCCGTCTGGTGCTGGGTATCCTCTCCGACAAGATGTCCCGCATCCGGGTCATCACCATTGCACAGCTGATTACCCTGGCGGGCATGGCGCTGCTGCTGTTCGTGCCGCTCAATGCCAACCTGTTCTTCGTGGCGGTTGCCTGTGTAGCGTTCAGCTTCGGTGGCACCATCACCGTCTACCCCTCGCTGGTGAGCGACTTCTTCGGTCTCAACAACCTGACCAAGAACTACGGCGTCATCTATCTGGGCTTTGGTCTGGGCAGCATCATCGGCTCCATCGTGGCCTCCCTGTTTGGCGGCTTTATGGCGACCTTCAACCTGATCCTGGTGTTGCTGGTGGTGGCGCTGGTGCTCTCCCTCACCATCCGCCTGCCGGCGCCGGTAGCGGTGGAGCGGGCCTGATTAGCCTTGCCATAGCAAGCAAAAACAGAGACCCGGGCCATGCCCGGGTCTTTGCATTTCCGATGGTCGATCAACGTGGCGCTAGCCCCAGCAGCTGGCGGGCCTTGCGGCAGGTCTCCTCCACTGTTGACCAGTCGTTACCCGTGATAGTGATGTGGCCCATCTTGCGGCCGGGGCGGGGTTCGCCCTTGCCGTAGAGGTGCAGATGCAGACCGGACAGTGCCAGCAGGGCGGCCCAGTCGGGCGTGCTGTTCTGCCAGAGATCCCCCAGCAGGTTGATTAACAGGGCGGGACGCACGGCGATCTGCTCCGACAGCGGCAGATCGCACAGGGCCCGTACCTGTAACTCGAACTGGCTGCATGCAGCGTTGTCGAGGCTGGGATGGCCCGAGTTGTGGGGGCGGGGCGCCAGCTCGTTGACCAGCAAGCGGCCTTCCACCAGAAAGAACTCCACCGTCAGCACCCCCACGTAATCGAGGGCGGCAATCAGCCGCTCGGCGATCGCCTTGGCTTCGCGCTCCAGCGTTGACACATTGGCCGGGGAGCGGGTCTGATCGAGAATGCCGCCGCTGTGCCAGTTCTGTACCAGCGGCAGGGCGCTGATGGCGCCACCCGGACTGCGCGCCAGGGTCAAGGCAAATTCCCCCTCCAGCGCCAGCCGTTTTTCCAGTACGCAAGGTACGCCACTGGCAGTCAGCGCGGTCGCCAGTTCGTCCAGATTGCCGACCTGCCACTGCCCCTTGCCGTCGTACCCCTCGCGGGCCGTCTTGAGAATGGCGGGCAAGAGTTCGCAGGCCTGTGTGGGGATGGGATCTCCCGGCAGTAGCGCCAGATAGGGGGCGACCGGGATGTTGGCCCCACGCAGAAAGGCTTTCTCCTCGCGGCGATCCTGACAGATGCGCACAGCGCTGGCGGCTGGCCACACCGGCTTTTGTTTTTCGAGCAGCGCTAGGGTGGCGGCGGGCACGTTCTCGAACTCGCAACTGATGGCATCGCAGCGGCTGACCAGATCGTGCAGGGCGGCGTTGTCGTCATAGGGGGCGACAATATGGTGATCGGCGGCGGCACCGGCGATGCTGGCCGGGTCGGGATCCAGCACCACCACCTTGTAGCCGAGTCGGTGGGCGGCCATCACGAAGTAGCGGCCAAGCTGGCCGCCCCCCAGCATGCCCAGGGTAGCGGGGGGCACTATCATGTCGGCTCCTCCAGTTGCAGTGCCAGCACCCGGTCGCGCTCGTGGGTGCGGAAATCGTCGAGCTGCTGCCGGTAACGGGGGGCATCGTCATCCCGCGCGACTGAGAGCAGGGAGACCGCGAACAGGGCGGCGTTGGCGGCCCCCGCTTCACCGATGGCGAAGGTGGCGACCGGCACGCCTTTAGGCATCTGCACGATGGAGAGCAGGGAGTCCATCCCCTTGAGATGGCGGGAGGGGATGGGCACCCCCAGCACCGGCAGGGTGGTCTTGGCGGCGACCATACCCGGCAGGTGGGCGGCGCCACCGGCTCCGGCGATGATGGCGCGCAGGCCGCGCTCGCGGGCAGTGGCGGCATACTCGAACAGCAGATCAGGGGTGCGATGGGCCGATACCACCTGCGCCTCGTAGGGTACGCCGTACTCCTTGAGGATGCGGGCGGCAGCCTGCAGCACGGGCCAGTCGGAGTCGGAGCCCATTACCAGGCCGATCAGGGGAGGGGTGTTCATTTTTTCTGAATCCTTGCAGTTAAACGTTTGCTTTCGGTGAACAAAAAGAGCCGGCAAGCCGGCTCAGAATTTCTCGGGTCGCACGATTTCGACCGGTTGCAGAAAGGCGATCATGGCGTAGTCGGGGTAGTAGCGACTCTGCAAGTGGGCCAGCAGCCGCTCCGCCTGCTCCCGGCTGCAGATCGCCTCCAGCCGGATGTTGCCGCTCTCACTCCAGCTGGCGTTGCGTTCGCCATGATCTCCGCGGCCGCGAGCATCTGTGATGGTGTAGCCGCGCAGCCCCTCGCGGGTGAGGGTGCGCAGCAGGGTAGGCTCCAGATTGGCTTCCGTGATGATGGTGAGCAGGGTGCGGGTCTCGGTCTGCATGTGGCTACTCCGTGAAGTGGCGGGCCCAGCTGTGGTAGAGCGGGATCCCCAGCATGATGTTGAACGGGAAGGTGACCCCCAGCACGGCGCTGAGGGACAGCCCCGGGTTGGCCTGAGGCACGGCGATGCGCATGGTGGCCGGCACGGCAATATAGGAGGCGCTGGCCGCCAGGGTGGCCAGCAGGGTCAGGCCGCCGAGGGAGAGCCCCATCAGCTGGCCAGCTGCCAATCCCAGTCCCGCTGAAACGAGCGGCATCAACAGCGCAAAGCCGAGCAGGAACAGGCCGTGGCGGCGCAGACCCTGACACTGGCGGGCGACGATGAGGCCCATCTCCAGCAGGAACAGCGCCAGCGCCCCCTTGAACAGGTCGACAAACAGCGGTTTGAGCGGGGCAATCCCGTCCGTCCCGGCCAGATAGCCGATGGCCATGCCGCCCAGCAGCAGGGTTACCCCTTTGCCGAGGAAGGTCTCGTGGGCCAGCATGCGCCAGCGGGTCTCGCGGCTGATGCCGCGGGCCAGCACTATGCCCACCAGAATGGCCGGGATCTCCATCACCGCGAGGAAGATGGAGAGCTGGGATTCAAAGCTGATGCCCCGTTCGGTGAGCCAGTTCACCCCGACCGCAAAGGTGGCGACGCTGACCGAGCCGTAGTGGGCGGCGGTGGCGGCGGCATCGACCCGGTTCATCTTGAGGCGCAGCAGGGCAAAGCCGAGCAGGGTTTGCACCACGCCGAGCAGGATCACCAGCGCCAGCTGTGGCAGCAGGGGCTGCAAGGATTGCTGGGCCAGACCGACGCCGCCCTTGAGGCCGATGGCCAGCAGCAAAAAGAGGGAGAGGGTGTCGTAGAGAGCGGGCGGCAGTTTGAGCTCGGAGCGCATCAGACCGGCCAGCAGACCAAACAGAAAGAAGAGTACAACGACGTCCAGCATGATGGTTCGCAGGGCAGTTCAGATAATGGTTGCATGCTAGAGCCCGCGATGATTCGATAAAATCAGATTCTCGCTGATGGTTGTTCGGTAAAAACTGATAGGGAACGGCATGCTCAACTACAAACAGCTCTACTACTTCTGGCATGTGGCGCGTAGCGGCAGCGTGACGCAAGCCGCCGAACAGCTGCACCTCACGCCTCAGACCATCAGCGGTCAGGTTGCCGAGCTGGAGCAGTCCCTCGGGGTGGCTCTGTTCAACCGGGTGGGACGGCGTCTGGTGCTGACTGCCGCCGGACGGCAGGCGCAGGAGCAGGCGGGGGCGATTTTCTCGCTCGGCGCCGAGCTGGAGCACACCCTGCGCCATGCAAGCCAAGAGCTGACCATGCAGGTGGGGATCGCCGATTCGGTACCCCGCACTCTGGCGTTCGAGCTGCTGGCCCCTGCCATGGCGCTGGCGACCCCGCTGCGGCTGGTGTGTCACGAGGAGCAGGCCGAGCAGCTGTTCAGCGAGCTGGCCCGCCACAAACTCGACATGGTGCTGATTGATCGCCCGCTTCCCCCCGACAGCGGCGTGCGCGGCTATAACCACGAGCTGGGGCGCAGCCCGCTGGCGCTGTTTGCCAGCCCCGAGCTGGCGGCTCGGGCACGGGATGGCTTTCCCGCCTCGCTGGAGGGGTTGCCGCTGCTTATTCCCGGAGAGAAGTCGGCCACTCACGATCGGCTGCTGGAGTGGTATCGCCAGCAGGGTATTCATCCCCATCTGGTGGGGCAGTTTGATGACTCCACCCTGATGAAGTCGTTCGGCAAGGCGGGGATGGGGATTTTTCCGGCGCCGCTGGCGATGGCCGACGAGATTGGCCGTCTCTACGGGGTGGAGCGAATTGCGACCCTGGCCGACGTCACCCTCTCTTACTATCTGGTCTCGGCAGGGCGCCATCTCTCCCATCCCGGGGTGCAGGCGGTGATGGAGGGGGCCCAGCAGCGGCTGGCGGCGCTGGCTGGCAATAAATAGAAATCTGGATGGCTATACATCCAGCTTGGCTCTGCCTATAATCCTCCCGCTTTGGCGCATCATGCTTAATAGGGAATCCGGTGAAAATCCGGAGCTGGCGCGCAGCGGTAAGGGGGAACGAAGCGACATCAGGGCACTGCCGTCAGGCGGGAAGCCGTCGCCGTAGGCTATCAGCCCCCGAGCCCGAAGACCTGCCAGAGTTCGTATTTCGGGCCGAGAGAAACCGGCCACGAAGTAGATACTTACGCGAACTTAAGGATCTCTCATGTCGAAGAAATTTCTGGCGGCTGCCCTGTTGCCGACGGCGGCGTTTGCCCAGCAGCTGACCATTCCCGTTAATCCCACCATGGTGGTGACCGCTACCCGCGTCGCCCAACCTGCCTCCAGCGTTCTGGCCCCGGTCAATGTGGTGACCCGGGACGAGATCGATCGTCTGCAAGCCCAGACCGTGACCGATGTGGTCAAGACCCTGCCCGGTGTGGAAGTGGTCAGCAATGGCGGCCGTGGCCAGATGAGCACGTTGCGGGTGCGTGGCGGCACCTCTGCCCAGACACTGGTGCTGGTGGACGGGGTGCGCAGTGCCTCTTTGACCGCAGGGATGACCGAACTGAACAACCTGCCGCTCAATCAGGTGGAACGCATCGAATACATTCGTGGCCCGCGCGCTACCATTTACGGTTCCGATGCCATCGGCGGGGTGATCAACATCATTACCCGTCCCGACAAGGGGGCGAGCCAGCACAAGTTCAATGTAGGGGCCGGTTCTCATCAACAACGCCAGGCCTCTTTCAGCAGCACCGGTCAGGTGGGCGAGGCTGGTCAGCTCAAGGTGGCTGGCGGTTTTGATGATGAAGAGGGTTACAACGTACACCCCTTGCCCGGCATCAACGATGGCGACCGTCACGGGCATCGTGGTTACAACGCCATGCTCGATTATCAGCAGGCGCTCGGCAGCAACTGGGATCTGTTCGGTACGACCCGCTGGTTCCGCAATGTGGCCCAGTACGATCGCTCTTCCACTGCCTCAGCCTGGGGTCCAGCCACCCATCAGCGCAACGAGACCTGGACTGAAAACCAGAGCTATCAGCTGGGTTCCCGCTATCACAACGAGCGCTATCTGAGCGAACTGCGTGGCGCCTTCTCCAGACAGGATGCCTACGACTATCAGGACAACAGTGGCCGCGATCAGGCCAATGATCGTGGCTATACCCGTCAATACACTCTGAACTGGGTCAACAGCTTGAAATTGAACGAGCTGTGGACGCTCGGCGGCGGGGCTGACTGGCAGCGTGATATGCTGGACGATCGCTCGCGATCTTCTGGCTCTCCCTATCCGGCAGGGGCCAAGGAACGGGACAATACCGGGGTCTATGCCCTGGCCCAGTTCGATAACCAGACCTGGCAGGCAGAGTTGAGCGGCCGTAGCGATGACAATGAACAGTATGGCCGCCACAACACCTGGCAGACCGGTGCAGGCTGGCGCTTTGTGGAGGATTACCGCTTGAGTGCCCGTTACGGCACCGGTTTCCGGGCCCCAACATTCAATGATCTCTACTACCCCAGTAAATCCATGCCAGGTAATCCCAACCTGGAACCGGAAGAGTCGAAGAGCAGCGAGCTGATGCTGGACGGTCAAACTGCGGGTGTCGAGTGGCGCATGACAGGTTATCGCAATGACTTCGAGCAGATGATCCAGTGGGCCCCTAATGGTAATGGTGGGTCATCACCACAAAACGTTGGCAAGGCACGCATTGAAGGGGTCGAGCTGGAAGGGGAGTTCGACACCGGCTGGTTGAGCCATCGGGTCTCTGCCGAGTACAAGGATCCCAAAGACAAGGTGACCGACAAACAGTTGCAGCTGATCTCCCGCAAAGGGGCCAAGTGGATTACGCAGGCGCAGTGGCAACAGTTTGATGGCTCGTTGAGCTGGATCTATCAGGGTGAGCGCTATGGCAATGTGGCCAACACTACCGAACTGGGTGGTTACAGCCTCTGGAATCTGGCCGTCGGCTACAAGGTGACGCCAGAACTCAAGGTATCGGGCAAGATCAACAACCTGCTGGACAAGCACTATCAGACGGCGGTGGGTTATCCTGCCGATGAGCGCGCTTACTACGTGACAATGGATTACTCACTCTAAGCCGGATCCGGCCAAGCGGAAAAATCAGGGGCCCTGCCATTGGCAGGGCCTTTTCTATTGGCAGCAGGCGGGAGTATGATCGCCGCCTTGCACCAAAGGGGGAGGTCAAGTGGCCAATATTCTCGTGTTTGACTCCGGTATGGGTGGCCTGACCATCTACCGCGAGATCCGTCGCGTCTTGCCGGCACACAACTATTTCTACTGCTTCGACAACGCCAACTTCCCCTATGGTGAATTGAGCGAGCCCGCTCTCATCGCAGCCTGTTGCCGACTGGTTACCACCATGGTGGCCCGCCATCGGATCGATCTGGTGGTGATCGCCTGCAACACGGCCAGTACCATAGCGTTGCCGGCCTTACGTGAGGCGCTGGATATTCCCGTGGTGGGGGTGGTGCCAGCCATCAAGCCCGCCGCTGCACAGACTCGCAATGGTTGTATCGGTCTGCTGGCTACGCCGGGCACGGTGAGTCGCGACTATACCCACAAACTGATCGCCCAGTTTGCCCCCGGCAAGCGGGTGCTGCTCAAGGGCACCACCGAGCTGGTAATAGAAGCCGAACACAAGCTGGCGGGCCTGCCGGTCAATATGGCGTTGCTGCGCGAGGTGTTGGCCGATTGGCTGGAAGGGGAAGAGAAGCCGGATACGCTGGTGCTCGGTTGCACTCACTTCCCGCTACTCAATGAAGAGATTGGGCAGCTTATGCCGCAATGTCAGTTAATTGATTCCGGTAGTGCCGTTGCCAAACGGGTGGCCTGGTTGCTGAACAATGGCGGGCATACCACTGTGCAGCCTGTATATATAGAAGAGGTGATTGCCAGGGCTTACTGTACCCGGCTGGATGGGGAGGCCCAAAAACTGACAGCCCCCTTGCAAGCATGGGGGCTGTCATCACTGGAAGAGGTGGGGTTCTGACGAGGGATCAAGCCTCGACTTCACCACCCTCCTTCTCCTCTTTGTCTCGCTTGTCGTTCGCTTCGCGTACCTTGAGGGTACGCTGCTGATACTCTTTGTCATTCAATGCGGCAATCGCTTTGGCTGCATCGGCAGCAGGCATCTCGACGAAACCAAATCCTCTGCGCTTGCCGGTTGCCTTGTCCTTCATCAGGCGTACGGAAATAACCTGGCCCTGTTCGGCAAACAATTCGCGCACGGCAATCTCGTTTGCGCGATATGGCAGGTTGCCTACATATAAGGTGCAAGTCTCCTGATTGGCGATCGCTTCAGCTGCATTAGCCGGGGTTCTTTTCAGGAGCAGCGGTACCACAAAACCGCCAATCGCCAGACCTGCTGCAAAAATGACTTCCGCTTTCAAAGAGAATTGCAGGGCCTGGGCAACCAGGTAGCCAACCACTGCCAATACCAGAGCAAGGATTGCGGCCTGCATATAGACGGGAAACTTGGATAAATTCATCTTAAAAGACCTTTTGTAAATGAAAGCAAAAAAGGTGCAACACTGTATTCACCTCCATGGTAACCAGCTTTCCTGATTGGCGCTACCATGGTCCACTCGGAAGAGGTTATCGGCTCCAGTATGGCACTCCCAAAGGCTCTGGCGGCGATATAAATGACGCTAAAAGGGGAGTGAAATAGCCGGATTGTGGATAACCTTGTATATATACACTGAGTAAGCTGTTTCTAATTGAATAATTTGAAATTTTCGTGATTTTCTTCAAAAAAACTATTGTCATCGCGGCGCGGCTCCCTATAATGCGCCCCTACCAGCACGGCGGAACACGCCGAACTGATGAGCTAGCCTCTTGATGAGGTGGGCGC
>NZ_CAWNWX010000094.1:107534-129590 GCF_963878195.1 Aeromonas sp. HMWF016 | reverse complement strand
GTGTGGTTCACCCCTAAAAAGAAAGGCAGTGTTACGTAAATTAAATTCAGTTAATCATCCCAGTTCTGTGAATGATTACATAACATATTTCAATGTTAATAATTGATGCTTCCGTATATCAATATGGAATTTTCGTACAATGGAGATCATTATTAACTTGAAGCCATTTTTTATTTGCTAGAATTAATGATGTTGGTGGGGATTGGTGTAAACTGATATACTTACAATTAGTTTATAGTGCATGGGCGATATTATAAATCAATCTAATATGGATCAGTCTTATTTATGATGGTGATTTTCACTTTGTTTTT
Source organism: Aeromonas sp. HMWF016 (assembly GCF_963878195.1). NCBI lineage: Bacteria > Pseudomonadati > Pseudomonadota > Gammaproteobacteria > Aeromonadales > Aeromonadaceae > Aeromonas > Aeromonas sp. HMWF016. The sequence continues at coordinate 129,279 of NZ_CAWNWX010000094.1, read as the reverse complement.
GTTAGCGGTAGTGTATATTATTTGGATTTCTGCTTTTATTGATAGACTTACGAGGGGTAAAATAAAGGAGTAAAAGAGTATGTTCAAAATTGAAACAAAAAGGCTTATCCTACGGGATATGCATCCATCTGATGAAGAGGATTTCATCGCTATATCTCAAGATAGTAAATATCAACGTTTTTACAGTGAGTCAGACTGTGAACCAGATAAGTATCGACAGCTTACTAGACTGTTTATTGCTCAGGCGAGAGAGATCCCTCGTACATCCTATCAATTGGCGATCGAGTGCAAAGCTAGTGGGAAATTTATCGGCACAGTTTGTCTACGGCTTGAGCCGGATAAACAGGCATCAATCGGTTGTGGTATATCCCGAGCTCGTCAGGGGGATGGTTCAATACAAGAAGCTGCATATGCGTTGGTAGACTTTGCGTTCCGTGAGTTGAGAGTGCATCGCATTTATGCTGAAACCATCAGTCGGAATCATGCGGCAATTCGACTGTGTAAGCATTTGGGGATGAGAGAGGAGGCTTGTTTTCGAGAACATCGTTTCTTCAAGGGGCACTGGTGGAACACGGTCGTTCTAGCAATCCTCCATAGTGAGTGGAAACAAGTTGTGTGATTCATTGAGACCATTTCATTAAGTCTCATCATAAATACTAGCAATGTTATAAGAGTAATAAATCCTTAATGTCATGCCTCTATCGGCGAGCACTACCCCTAGTTGTCTGGCTGAGGCTTATGGCCACGAACAATAAGCCGAATTTGAGTTTAGCTTTCTACTAATTATTAGGATTGCTTATGAACGCCCAGACTGTGTGGCTTCCAACCGCACTCTACACGGCACTCATTCGGTTGCAGCTGAACAATTTCACTGCACAGGAGTGCGTAATTGCTGTATTTGGTGACAAGATTGAACGCCTGTCACAACAGAGACGCTATGGACTCATATATCGCAATCTGAAAAGGCTAGTCGATATGGGTCTCTTGGATTGACGTAATGTTGGCAATAAATGGCTGCGTCCCAATTACATCAAAACAGCGATATTTGATGAGGTAACCTTTCGGGAATACCTATTAGATCCAGAGGTTACAGTGACTCAGGTCGAGCAAAACGCTATCGTGGAAGTGAGAAATGAGGGGCTAAGGGAGCTGGAGGCCAGGGCACGCTCTTATCGATTTGAGCTACAGGAATACCAGGCTACGTTCTCCGAATATTGTGAGCTACGAACAGATTTCCCCGCACTAGAGACGACCATTGATAATGCAATCAGGCACACCTGTAAGGAGTTTCGTAGCTTACGAGGTCGATTGGCTGCCGTGGAGGAGGTGATGAGGGCGTTGGGGAGAAGCTCACGTATCGTGTTACTAGGGGCCAGGTCGGGTTATTCAACGATATCTACGATACTAAAACTCCTACCTGGAATGAGCTTCGCCAACACGTCTTTTTGAATCACAACAGCAGGGTATTTCTGATTTTTTGAGTAAACATTGCTTTCAACAAATCACTAACTCACTCAACCTAGAACCGTGTGCATAAAACTGGCGCTGACTATCAGAATCGAACTGATGACCTACTGATTACGGGTCAGTTGCTCTACCTACTGAGCTAAGTCAGCTGAATACATACCAAATAGTGACAATCAACATTCGGGTTTAAATAACCTACATTTTCGAAGACCTGTTTGTGTCAATCGTGTCTGTTGATTGTCAATCTACCCTCAAGATCTGTCAATAATCCAGTGAAACTCAGCGTGTCAATCGAGCCAACTCAATTTTATGAGTTGGCTCATGGTGTTAGAGCCCGATTTACAGGTCGGCAAACTCGGGGATATGGGCGCGTCCGCGGCTCTCGAGGAAATCGAGCAGGGCCCGGGGGGAGCGCACCAGGATCCGCTCCAGCGGAAAGCCCGCTTCGGTCACCAGACGGTGGCAATGGTCAAAATCGCCGAGGCTGAAAGCGACGTGGGAATCGGAGCCGAAAGTAAGGTAGGCCCCCAGATCTCGCGCTGCTTCAACGATGGCGCGGCAGTTTCCTTCGCTCCCCGGGCGCGAGTGAATGAATGAGGAGTTGTTGATCTCCAGCGCCACCCGATAGTCGGCCGCAGCCTTGGCCACAGCCTGAATGTCGATGGGAAATGAGGGGTTGCCCGGGTGGCTGATCATGTCAACCCGGCCGCTCTTGATGGCGTTGATCATCGCCTGGGTATGGGTTGCCTGATCGCAGGGAGGGAATACCTGCTCATGAAAACCCGCCATGATCATGTCGAGGCGCGACTCATAGCGCTCTGGGAAATCGATCTCCCCGTCGAGGTTTTTGATGTTGGCCTCGATACCCCGCAGGATCCCCACCCCTTCCACCACTCTTGGCAATATCGGCAAGTTGGCAAAATGCCAGACATGAGGGGCATCGGCCATCTCGGGGCCGTGATCCGTGGTGGCGAACAGCTTGATCCCCTTGGCTCTGGCGATGGGCAGATAGTCGTGGATGGTGCTGTAGGCATGGGTGCTGGCAATGGTGTGAGTGTGGGTATCGACCGGGTACTTCATCTTCTCTCCCCTCATATTTTGAAGGGGCAGCATAACAAAGTAGGGGGAATTGGGCCACGCCGGCACTTGCCACACTTTGTCACAAAATACCGAGGAACTGACATAGTCTGAGCGGAGCTGACTGGCATACTGGCTCCCGTCGATACATGCCTGAACTCGCATCGACAGTTTGCCGTCAGGATGATGCAAACTCACTTTCCCCACCGTCGCTCCCCGCGGCGGTTTTTTTTGCCTGTTTGCAGCCCTGCGGCCGTCAACCGGGCAAAAAAATGCCCAACTAGCAAGAAGCAGGTTGGGCGAGACTTAATGTTTAATTGCAGTGGCATAGATATAGAGTCTCGCGCTGTGGAGTTAGTTCCGACTTTTTAGCGCTTTTTCACAAAAAACATTCTGCTAACACCTATTCACAATCTCTTGACACATTGCGTTATGAAACGTACTTTTTAAACATTCGTTTAAGTGAGGTGTCCAGTGAGTAAAATCGATACCAAAAACCGTATTCTCGACGCCGCTGAAGTGCTGTTTGCCGAGCGGGGATTCGCCGATACCTCTTTGCGTCTGATCACCAGCGAGGCCGATGTCAATCTGGCTTCCGTGAACTATCACTTCGGCTCCAAGAAGGAGCTGATCCAGGCGGTGCTCGACCGCTATCTGAGTCTGTTCATGCCCGATCTGGATGCCCGACTGCGGGTGCTGATGGAGCAGGAGCAGCTGACCCTGCTGCAACTCTTTGAAAGTTTTGTCGAGCCGCTGATGAAGCTCTCGGCCGTGCGGGCCAACGGCCCGGCCATCTTCATGCAGTTGCTGGGGCGCGGCTATATCGACAGCCAGGGCCACCTGCGCCGCTTTATCACTGCCCACTATGGCCCCATTTTGCAGCGGATCACCCAGGCGATCTCCAAGGCCAACCCGGCCCTTTCGCCAGCGGATCTCTTCTGGCGCCTGCACTTCACCCTGGGCACCGTCGTCTTCACCATGGCCTCTGCCGATGCGCTGCGCGACATCGCCCTGGCCGATTTTGGCCAGCAACTCGATGTCGAGGGGCTGGTTCGCAACGTCATTCCTTATCTGGCGTCCGGAGTCGGGGCACCAGTGGAGTCGACCAGGCTCTCCCTGGCCGTGTAACAACCAACAATAAATCAACGGAAACAGTGAAATAGAAGGAACTTCGGTATGATCACATTGCTTATCCTGCTGGTGCTGGCGATTGCCGTTGTGCTCGGCGTCCCCTCACTGCGCAAACAGTGGGTAACCCGTCCTGTGTTCGGCATCTTCAAAAAGATATTGCCGCCCTTGTCGGCCACCGAGCGGGAGGCCATGGAAGCCGGCTCCGTCTGGTGGGATGGCGAGTTGTTTCGCGGCAACCCCGACTGGAAAAAACTGCACGGCTACGGCAAGGCCGAGCTGACCGCAGAGGAGCAGGCCTTTATCGACAATCAGGTCGAAACCCTGCTCGCCATGGTTGATGACTTCAAGATCGTCAACGAAACCAAAGACCTGCCAGAACCGGTCTGGGACTATCTGAAGAAGGAAGGCTTCTTCTCCCTGATCATCCCGAAATCCTACGGCGGCCGCGAATTCTCGGCGATCGCCAACTCCACCATCGTCACCCGCATTGCCACCAAGAGCCTGAGCGTGGCGGTCACCGTCATGGTGCCGAACTCCCTTGGCCCGGGCGAGCTGCTGATGCACTACGGCACCCAGGCCCAGAAAGATTTCTGGCTGCCGGGGCTGGCCAATGGCAAAGAGGTGCCCTGCTTCGCCCTGACCGGGCCGGAAGCGGGCTCCGATGCAGGTGCCATTCCTGACAAGGGAATCGTCTGCAAAGGGATGCACAAGGGTGAAGAGGTGCTGGGTATTCGCCTCAACTGGAACAAGCGCTACATCACCCTGGCGCCGCGCGCCACCGTGCTGGGACTGGCGTTCAAACTCTATGACCCGGAAAAACTGCTGGGTGACAAGGACGAGCTGGGCATCACCTGCGCGCTCATCCCCACCAGCCACCCGGGCGTGCGCGTCGGCGATCGCCACTACCCCATGGGTCTGGCGTTCCTGAACGGCCCGACCTTCGGCAAGGATGTGTTCATTCCGCTCGACTGGATCATCGGTGGCCCGGATTACGCCGGCCGCGGCTGGCGCATGCTGGTGGAGTGCCTCTCCGCCGGTCGCGGCATCTCGCTGCCTGCGCTGGGCACCGCTTGCGGTCACATGGCGAGCCGCACCGTGGGCGCCTACTCCTACGTGCGCAAGCAGTTCGGCATGTCCATCGGCAAGTTTGAAGGAGTGCAAGAGGCGCTGGCCCGCATCGGCGGCCTCACCTATCAGCTGGAAGGGGCCCGTCGCATGACCGCAGGTTCCCTGGATTTGGGTCAGGCACCGGCCATCGTCACCGCGATTTCCAAGTACCACATGACCGAGATGGCGCGCCAGATCATGGATGACTCCATGGACATCCACGCCGGTCGTGCCATCCAGCTGGGCCCGAAAAACTACACCGGCTACGCCTACATGGGGATTCCGGTCGCCATCACGGTGGAAGGGGCCAACATCCTGACCCGCAACCTGATGATCTTCGGGCAAGGGGCCACCCGCTGCCACCCGTACGTCTTTGCCGAGCTGGAAGCGGCGGCAGATACAGACGTGGAGCGCGGTCTCGAGAAGTTTGACGCCCTGCTGATGAAGCACATCGCCTTTGGCGCCGGCAACTTCTTCGGTTCCCTGTTCCAGGGGCTGACTCTGGGTCAGTTCAACAGCGCGCCGGTAGCCGGTGAAACCGCTCGCTACTACAAGCAGCTCTCCCGCATGAGTAAAGGGCTGGCCCTGTGCGCCGACGTCTCCATGCTGATGCTGGGTGGCGATCTCAAGCGCAAGGAGATGATCTCCGCCCGTCTGGGTGACGTGCTGAGCCACCTCTATCTGGCCTCCGCAACCCTCAAGCACTACGAGGATCAGGGCCGTATGGTCTCCGATCTGCCGTTCGTGCAGTACGCGGTGGAGCGCAACCTCTACCTGATTGGCAAGGCGTTCGAGGGCTTCTTCCAGAACTTCCCGAACAAGGTGGTGGGTGCCGTGCTCAAGCGCGTGGTGTTCCCGTTCGGCGTCGGTTACAAGATGCCGGCCGACGATCGTTGCCACGCCATCTGTCTGGCCATGATGAAGCCGGGCGAGTTCCGCGACCGTCTGACCGCCCTCTGCTATGTAGGCAAGGACGAGGCGGATCCGGTCGGCCTGATGGAGCGTGCCTTCCAGGCCATGGTCGCCGTGCAGCCCTACGAGAAGAAACTGGTGCAGGCCCAGAAAGAGGGCAAACTGCCCCGCAAACTGGCGCTGCCGGAACTGGTGGAAGCTGCGCTTGCCAAATCGGTGCTGAGCAAGGAGGAGGCAGACAAGCTGCTGGCAGCCGATGCCCTGCGCTACGAAGCCATTCAGGTAGACAACTTCGCCCCGGGCGAGCTGGAGGGAATGGCGCAGGCCAGCCCCATCCATCACGCCGCCTGACAAGCGATAATCAAAAAGGCCCCTTTCGGGGCCTTTTTTTATGGCAATCGCCACGCACTGACCGTTCGCACATCCTGCGTACAGCCAAGCAGGCCGGAGTTTGCTATCTTGCGGCCATCATTTGCGTTTAGAGCAAGCACAACCCATGAGCATTATTTTGGGCATAGACCCGGGATCGCGGATCACCGGCTACGGGGTTATCCGGGTCGTCGGCGGCAAGGCCGAATATCTGGGATCGGGCTGTATCCGCACCGACTGCGGTGAACTGCCCGAGCGCCTCAAGCAGGTCTATGACGGGGTATGCGAGATCATCACCCAGTTCAAGCCCACCGAATTTGCCATCGAACGGGTCTTTATGGCCCGCAACGCCGACTCGGCCCTGAAACTGGGGCAGGCCCGGGGCAGCGCCATCGTCGCCGCAGTCAACGCCTATCTACCGGTGAGCGAGTACTCTGCCACCCAGATCAAGCAGGCGGTGGTGGGCACCGGCGGCGCCAGCAAGGAGCAGGTGCAGCATATGGTGACCCATCTGCTGAAACTCTCCGCCACCCCGCAGGCGGATGCGGCGGATGCCCTCGGTGTGGCGCTCTGCCACCTGCACACCCGCCAGAGCCTGATCAAGATGGCAGGGCGCGCCAGCAGCTCGGTACGCGGCCGCTATCGCTGAACCTTGTTCACCCGCACTGCTCACCTCGGGATCGCCAAATAAAAAAACCGCCCCGGATATCCGGGGCGGTTTTGTTTGGCCCATCCGCAAGCCGGGGCGTTGCTAAAGACGAAATAGCTCGGCTTGGCACTCTGCGTTTGGCTAGACGAACAGGCTACCCGAGCGTACCGGAATACTCTCCTCCTGAGCTTGCAATAAAGGCAGCAGTTCGTGGTAACCAGCATGCAGCTTGTCGCAGGCAGCTTGGCATACTTCTGGATCCGCATGCTCATCCAGAGTGCACCACAACAGCAAATGCCCTCGACCATCCACCGTCAGTCTCGCCGGTTGCAAGGTCGATAGTGGACTGTTGACCTGCAACAGCAGCAGCATGACGCCGGAAAGCATTCTGGTGGGAAGCGGGGCGAGCGGCAGTGCCAGCACATATTGTCCATCGATTTTCTCGAACCATAGCTCTGGCGCATCCTCAAACCTGATCACCCGGCTCTCGCCCGCGGCGGGTAGAGCCAATCCCAGTGAACCCAACCAATCAATTAGCATATTTACTCCTTCATCATCCAGGAGCGAGCCTGAGTCACAGTGGTAGAGGAGAGAGGCTTGCTCCACGGTTTATTGCGGGCCCCATAGTTATCAGCCAGCTCCCGCAGGGCCTCATTGACCTCGGCCGACGTGGTCGCGCCGACGAGTGCGTGCTCGGTTTTACGCAGAAGTGCCACATTGCTGTCCGGCTGACCGGGGCGGAACAGGGAGGGGTAGATCACCTCATGAATGATGTTGTTCGCGACCGTGGCCACCTGACGACGGCTGGCCTCTTCCTTGCCCAGGTCCAGCGCGGCGAAACGCCCTGCCGGGCTCGGTGTATCGAGCAATCTGGCCAGCGCCGGGTTGTCTGCCTGATTGAGCTGCGCGGCAAGCCACTGCTGCCGGGCCGACGAGTCTGCAAGTGTACCAAGCTGCTCCAGAGCCTGCGCCAGCGAGCCAGAGAGATCGAGTCGAGCCGAGGGATCCTGCTCCAGTACAGATGCAACCAGTACCGAGAGCTGATCCTGAACTTCCTGACGAAAAAGGGCAGTTGCCTGGACATCCGGGGTGCGCTCTTCGGCCACCGCGGCAAAGTCCCGATCCGGGAGCGCCAGCAGCGCCGACTCCAGATCCTGGAACTGATAATCCTTGCGGCTGCTCTCCCGCCCTTCCAGATGCTGCCCGACCACATCGGCCAGCCTCTCCTGCAGATGCTGCTTGTCCGCATCGCTCATGGTGAAGTTGAGGGTGCCACTTAACGTGCCGCTGAAATCACCGCGCTCTGATTTGAGCGGTACTGTCACCACTTGGTCGGTCAACCCGTCAAGCCCTCTGGTTTGCAACGCCGAGCGTGCACCAACGGGAGCCCCAACTACCCAGTCTGCAATCGCCCCCTTGCGAGTACCGCGATCGGCCGGTTTCCCGCCCTCTTCTTCAAACTTGAGGATCAGGTTCTCGTGCTCGGCGATGGTGGCCCCCCGGGCCTCGGGATGGATAAGTTCAGGCACCGGGACGTTGAGCATGACGCCACCATCTTGCAATGACAGCTTCTCCCCCTGCACCAGGAAAGGTTGATGCTGCTCCTCCGGGCGACTGAACACCACCGGGAATGAGCCCGATATGTGCGCGGCGCGGGCAATCTCCATGTCTGGCGTCAGGCGGGCGTTAAACAGGATCATCTGGGGACGACCATCAAACATGCCGGTTCCCGTGATGTTCAACTCCTTGATGGCCGGAATATGGCGACCAAGCAGAGCCAGATCGCCGAAGGTCACACCGCCCCCCTGTTCGAGGCGCTGACGAATGGCTGCGACGTCGGGTCTGGTGGCCAGCTCGGGGTGAGACTTCAACTGCGCCAGAACCGAACTGCGTGACTCCTGCTTGAGTATCCTTTCGAGCGGGACGGCATCCGATTGCAGACGCGGAAAGATGTTGCTCAGCAGTTGTACGAAGCTGCCAAGTTTACCCAGCTTGAGTTTTTCGAGCACGCTGGCGATCGCTTTGCCTGCTTCGCCACTCATGTGCTGGGCCAGGCTGATCTTTTTAACCGGCGAATCAAGCAGGCTGATGAAGTCCATCTCGTCAGAGAGCGCCTTGAACTCGCTCGCGTTCATACCGGCAGCAAGCAGTGCGGCGGTAATGGCGCCGGCCGAGGAGCCAGAGAGTGTGCGGATCCCCTCCAGCTTACCCTGCGCCTCCAGTGCCTGGATGGCGCCCGGATAGGCAGCCCCTTTGGCGCCGCCACCACTGAGCACCAGGCTGGTGATGGGCGGCCGTGCCAGAGTAACGGATGCCGAGCCATCCTGCTGGCGAGTGATGGTCACCTGACGCGGGCCGCAGCCCTCACAGATCACATCGTTCTTGGCAGAAGCCGCCAACGGGGCATGGCTCACACTCTCCAGCCGGGGGCCGGATACGCCACCCAGAGTCGCGACAAGGCTGGGTGCACTCTCCTGCGGTCGGCCAGGTTGCGGCTCTACAGCAGGCGTGTGGGTCGATGGTGAAAGACTGGGGGCTTGCTGAATCTGCATGGCGCTTCTCCTGTTACGATGGAATTGTCCCCATTCTAGGGATGCAACCCGTGGTCGTTTGGCAACAGAAGCCGCGATTTTGTCAATGGGGGGATTTATTTTCTCTCGTGAACATCGGCGCGCTCCAGCGTCACCGCCATCGCCCGCGAGAGCGCGTCGAGCTGGCCATCGAGGCTGGCATCGATGATCCCCACCTCGGTTTCGAGGATGCAGCCCCCCTGATCGAGGCGGGCATCGGCAGAGATCTCGAGATAACCGATCTCGGGGAAATCCTTGTGCACCCGGGCAATCTGATCGCGCACCGCCTGTACCTGTTCAGGATTGACCCGCACCGTTACCTGCTTCTGGTTGCTCACCAGCGAGAGCGCCTCGCGCACCACCTTGAGGGTGAGCGCCACCTGATCGTAATCGTGCAGGATCTTGCGCACCGCCTGCAGCACCACCTCGCTCATCTGCTGCTCCACTGTGCGGTAGTATTGCTGGCACTGCAGCTGGGTCTGGTGCACCAGCACAGCCTGTTCGCGACGAGCCTCCTCGATGCCTGCCTGCCAGCCGAGCAGCTTCTGCTCCTCATAGACGGCGCGCGCCTCTTCGACGATATCGGCAGCCTGTGCCCGGGCGGCATCGACCAGCGCCTGAGCACTCAGATAGGCCTGATAGTCGTGACTGCGCAGGATCCGCTGACCGGGAGCCAGTTGCAGGTGTTCACTCTTTATTTCAACAAATGGCAGCATTGTGGCGTTACCTGTTTGGCAATTTTGAGACAGAGTGCGCGAGCGAGCGGCAGCTCGGCATCAGCCAGTGACCAGCCTGGGCGCTGGGGTGATACGGGCAGACGCAGTGCGAGGCGACGGGCCCAGGCGGGATGAGCCGCCCCCGCCGCAGCCAGCCAGAATTCCAAGCCAGTCGCCTCCAGCGAGGCACTATCGAGCGTGGCGGGCAGCGGTTGCTGCCAGCCGGCAGGCCAGGGGCCGATCAAGAGATCGAGGCGAGCGAGCAGCGATCTGTGCCCCTCCTCCCCCAACACCGCGATGATTTGGCGTAGCACAGGCGCTTGCAGGCAGTGGCGGATCGCCTCGCCATGGAGCACGGCACCGAGCTGGCGCAGCACGAGCGCCAGCACTTCGGCCGGAAAGAGCGCCAGCCCGCCAAGCTGCGCGGGCAGTTCGTAGTCGATAGCCAGTGCCAGCTCGTCGAGCAGGGCCTGATTGCAAGCAGGCAGAGTGCGCCACTCGGGCACACTCGCCTGCAGCCAGCGCCACGAGGTGGGGAAGTGCTCCTCGTGCAGATAGCTGGCCGGACAAAAGCGCAGTTGATAGGGGGTAAGGCCGACCGCCATCAACGACTCCGACGCCGGTGCCACATGAATTGGGCCAGATTGGTGGTCACCACCAGCGCCAGCAGGAGCGCGATCAGTCCACCCAGCCGCCATCTGGAGCCTTCACTCACCTCGATGGAAAAGAGGGTGGTATTGCGCGGCATCAGGGGGCTCTGGCGTACATCGGCCGAGGGTACCAGCACCACGCTGATCCGGTCATAGGCGAGCCCCTCGATGCTGTTGTTGACCAGCTGCTTGATCTGCGGGATGTAGGTGTCGAGCTGGATATCCGCTGCATGCTTGATAAAGACCGAGGCCGAGGCGGGCGATGGCTTCTTGCTGATCCCCTCGTTCCCTTCGGGCAATACCACATGAACGCGGGCCACCAGCACGCCATCGATCTCCGAGAGGGTGTGGGAGATCTCCTGCGCCTTGGCGTAGTTGAGGCGAGCCCGCTCCTCGGTGGGCGAGGAGATGAGGCCATCCTTGGGAAAGACATCCTGCAGGGTGGAGAAGCTCTCGCGCGGATACCCTTTGCGCTTGAGCAGTTCAACCGCCTGCGCCACATCGGACTCCTCGACCAGCAGCTTGATCTTGCCATCCTTGTCAGGCTGCTTGTCCGAGGAGATCCCCTCGGTGCGCAGCAGCGCCAGCATCTCGTTGCCCTCTTTCTGGTTCACCCCGGTATAAAGCTCCACCTTGCAGCCACTGAGCAGCAGGGAGGTGCACAGCACCCCCATCAGCATCGATCTCTTCACACTACCTCACTGGGTCTTCAACAGGGTTTCTACGTTCTGGCTCATCTTGCCCACGGTCTTGGCAATGAGCTCCTCCTGCATGGTGATCCGCATCAGCGACCACTGCATCTGCATCAAACTGTTGGGGTCATCGCCCGGCGTTGCCAGCTCGGCCTGCAGGCTCTGCTTGGCCTCGACAAACTGCTGCTTGATCTCGCCGATTTCGCCAAGCAATGTCCCACCGATCCCCTGAGCGTTGCCGCCCATCGCCTGCTCGAAGGTGACGATCTGGGCACCGGGAACATCCGCCGCTTTCAGCTCATCCAGGCTGGTCACCACGGCCTGCGCGCTTTGTGCTATCTCCATCACTCCTCCAGATCCAGTTTGTGTGCGTGACGCACCAGATTGTTGACCATGCCGTTGTGCGGGATCAGGGTCATCAGTTCGCGTCGGGCCAGCTCGGCCAGATAGTCGTTACCGGACAATGCCCCCTGCCCCCGCAGCTCTGCCATCACCTTGAGCAGCACCGTCTCCCGCCGTGACGAGCGCGGGTCAAACTCCCGCATCAGGGCGCGCAGCTCTGGCAGGTCGATGGCCGCCACCACTGGCAGCTGGCGCTCGCCAAAGCGTTCGATCAGCTTGCTCGCTACCGGCTTGAAGAGCAGGTCGGCTACCCCGGTCGCCTTGTCATCCTGCTGATAGACCTGCCAGAGCAGCTCGCGCCGGGTGGCGGCAGAGTGTCCCTCCAGCAGCGCTTCCAGCGGCGCTCCCTCTTTCCAACGCGTCAGCAGGGCGCTGCTCTCCTCTTTGGCCAGCAGCCGCTCAAAATGTTGCCGCTCTGCCGCTGCAGGCGGGGGCAACCCCGGCGGCGTCACCGCAAGTGGACGGACGCCCTGTTCGTTACCATCGACCTTCATGAGGCGATCTGCTCGCGCATGCCAGCGGCAAACTGCTGCAAGGAGGAGAGCTCGCTCTGCTCAAGCCGGGCCAACCGGCTCTGCAGTGCATCCAGCCGTGTCAGCCGCCATTCGCACAGGGCGAGCCAGGGTTCCAGTTCGGGGGTATCGCACCCTTTGCCCAGCGCCAGAGCCCCCTCGTAATCTCCCCGGTTCATCAGGGAGGAGAGGCGGATCAGGGTGACACACTCGCTCATCTGCGGATCGCTTGCGAGCCAGTCGGCGATGGCGGCGGCCTGCGAGTGACAATGATGACCAGTGCCGGCCAGTGCCAATTCGGCCAGCTGCCGTTTCAGTTGGCGATCCATCGTCACACCTTCTGCAAGATGCCCTGCATCAGATCTTTCATGCTGCGGGTCACGGTGGAGTTGATGTTGTAGATCACTGACCACTTGTTGATCTTGTGTTGCAGCTCGGCCAGCCTGGCGGGGTCATCGGGATTATCTTTCAGTGCGTCAATCGCAGCTTTTACGTCATTGTTGGCATCGTTCGCCTGCTTCTTCAGCGCCTCGGCGACGTTATCCAGGGTATTCCCCGGGTTAAAAATGGGTTCTGCCATCTCTTATGCTCCTTTGATCTGCTCAAGTATCTGCATGCCCGCCTCGATGGCGTCCGCTTCCTGTTGCCACTGCCGGTACTGCTGCGGAGATCCCCCGCGCATCAGCTGGCGCTTGACCTCCCCCAGCGCCTGCACCAGCTGCTCCTGCAGCGCGCGGGCGAAGGCGGGATCAGCGCCGGACAGTCGCGTTTCCAAACTGGTCATCATGGCTTTCGCCCCCTTTCAATCTGACGATGTATTGCTGCTTGCCCTTGCTCACCACCACGGCATCGCGCTGGATAGAGAGGATGCGAACTCCGTTGGCTGTCGCCCCTCCGACCGGGTAGCGGCGGTTATCCGCCAGGGTGACGTAGGGCACCCGACCGAGGGAAACACTGCGCACCTCGAACTCCAGTTCATCCTGACGGGGCGTTCGGCTCTGGTTGATCAGCTCCAGCATGGGGTGAGAGCCGAACTCGCGGCGAAACTGCAGCTGCAATTGCTGAAATTGCGCCAGCCTCGCCTCATCCAGCTGACCTGACAGCTCGATCCGGTCGCGCGATTCACTCACCCGCAGCAAACCGGCCAGTCCCTGCTCCTGCAACAGGGCATCGAGTCGCTTGCGATGGGCTCCGGCCACCTGCACCCGGTTTTCGATGCCAAGTAGCCCCGGCACCTCCTGCTTGAGCAGGGATTCAATGCTGTTCCAGCGGGCGTCCTGTGCACTGATGGCACCGCTCAAGCGCAGCCAGCCGGGCTCCTTGCCATTGCGGATCTGCAACTGTTCGTAACCGAGCTTCTGCAGAATGAAACCCGCCCCCTGACGCAGATCTTCCATGGTGCGCAGATCGAGACGATAGTTGAGCCCCTTGCCATCAAGGTACTGCTGCAGGGCAAGACGGTTGCCGTTCTCATCCACATATCCCGAGAGCAGCCAGAGTTCGGGGTCGCTGCTGTTGAGCACCACCTGGCGATAGGCTGGCGCGGCAAGAAAGCGCTTGAGCTCCTGCTCATTGCGAGCGGTATCGCTCTCGCTGCTCCCCTGCCACCAGCCGTGACCAAGCATCACAACCACCGCCATGACCAGCGACAGGCAGAGGCCAACCAGCCACCACTCGGCACTGCCGGCACGCCGCTGTGGTCGTGTCGGTACCGCCATGGCTGGCAACGCCTCCAGCTGTTCGGGCAGCGACCGGCTGCTGTCGCAAAAGCTCCAGAGCAGGGGACCAGCCTCCAGCCGGGTACCGGCTATCAGCTGGGCGCCGGTCTCCAGTGCCACACCATCCTGAGTCGGCGTGATGCCCTCTGCCCACCCCTGCAGGTTGATCCCTTCGGCCGACACCAGCAGCACCAGATGCTCGGGGGCCATCCCCTCATCCACCAGCACCAGATCGGCCAGCAGCGGATCGGAGCCGATGACCAGACGCCCTTCCGGCAGAGCAACCTCTACCCCGCGGTTAAGCCCGCGATATACGCGGCACTTCCAGCTCATCGGCCAGCTCCGGCCGGGGTCGCCTGCATGCACCAGCTGGCCGCCGGGGTACATTTTTGATCCTTCGCCATCTCGACCAGACGCCAGCCCAGCTCATTGCCCATCCGGCACTGGGTAAGGGCGGAGCTCTTGCCCCCCTGGCGCAGCAGTTTTTGCACGTCCCGCGCCGCTGCCAGCGGCTGGCACTGGGCACCACCCAGCACCTTGCCGAGGGAGAGGCTCTGGTTGGAAATCTCGTCGACGCCTAGCACTCCGGCACGCATATCCTGGCCATTGCCCAGCGCCAGATAATGGGCGATACCGTCATCGATCAGACGAGGTTCGATGATAAAGAGCCGCACGGAACGACGGGTCTGGGTCTCCTTGCTGCGAAACAGCGCCCCCAGATAGGGGATGTCGCCGAGGAAAGGCACCTTGCTCAGGTTTTCACTCATCTCGTCGCGGTAGATACCACCGATCAGCAGGCTCTGGCCGTGGCCGACCCGGGCGATGGTATCCACCACGGTACGGCTGATGGTCGGGATGCCGTCGATGCCGGAGCTGTTTGGCTTCTGATTGCCATCCTCGATATGGAGGCTCAGGCTGATCTCGGGCTTGTCACCCATCTGGATCACCCGTGGCGTCATCCGCAACATGGTGCCGTAGGTAATGTCCTTCAGTTCTGCCACTCGCTCCCCACTGATCTTGACGTAGTAGGTTTCGCTGTGGTCGATCACCGCCTGGGTATTCTCCTGAGTCAGCAGGGTCGGGCGGGAGACCACCTGGGCATTGCCCTCGTTCTCCAGCAGATTGACCCGGGCCAGCAGATAGTCGAGCCCTTTGGAATCCACCAGACTGCCGAGGGCGGCGCCCCCTTCAATGCCCTTGCGATCGCCGGTGGTCTTGATGATCACCTGCTGGTTGGAGCCGGTGCGGATCCCCACTCGCCAGTCCACCCCCAGCTGGGAGAGATCCTCGGCATTGATGTCGATGATGGAGAGGGCCACTTCGATACGGGCCGCCGGTTTGTCAAGCGCCGCAATCAGCTTGCCGTACATCGCCATCCGCTCCGGCGCATCGCGCACAATCACGGCGTTGAGAGAAGGATCGGCCTGCACGATGGCCTGACCGGAGGCAACTTGCCCCCCTTTGCTCCCCTCGCCATTCACCATCTGCACACCCGCATCGGAGAGCAGTCGGGAGAGGATGGTCGCCACGCCGGGGGCATCCACGCTGGTGTCGCGATACTGGATGGAGCGATCGGTGGCGGAGGCATATTTGAGCGGGAAAATCTCGATGGCGAGCGGCCCGGTCTTCTCGCTGCGCAGTTGGGACTGCTGCTCCAGTGCCACCGCCGTCTGCTCGATGAGTTCGAGATAGCGCGGCGGGCCCGAGACATAGACCAGCCGGTTATCGGCATCGGGGCGCCAGCCAAAGCGGGGTTCCCAGATACCGGCGCGCTGCAGCGCCTGTTTCAGCTCGGCGGCACCGGTCTGTTCCAGATTGATGAGGCGAGACTGTACTTCACTGTTCTTGAAGACGTAGAGCACGTTGCCGTCGTAGTACCAGACCAGGTTGTAGAGAGAGGCAAGCTGCTGCAGGAAGGCGAGCGGTTCATCGTGCTCGAACTGGCCGTTGACCTGATCGTTGACTTTATCGCTGACTACCACGGAGACCTCGTAGTTGGCCCCGAAGTTGACCAGCACATCCCGCAGGCTCTCCCCCTCCGCCACATAGCTGTAGGGCATGGGCACCCAGTCGAGCTCCTGCGCCATCAGCGGACGCTGCCAGGCCGTGATGGCCAGCACCAGCCAGCAGAGCGAGCGGATCACTCTTTGCACGCTCAAGGGTGCCATATCATCTGTCTCCATTGGGGGGCCAGCGCAGCCTCGGTCAGCTGGGGTTCCAGCCGTTCCAGCAGGGTGATGTGCTGGCTAATCCTGAGCTCCAGTTGTGCTTCGTCGAGCCACTCCAACGCCAACCGGGCTTCCAGCTGCAGGTTGCCCAGCTCATCCAGCACCAGGGCATGCGGGGTGTGACGCCCCCAGGCCACCACCTGTTGCAACAGGCGCTTGAGCAGGGCCGGATCATGGCTCTCCCCCTCGCCGTGACGGGTCGAGGTGAGAGGGGTGCTGAGCAGCAATTCGCTCGCTCCGGGGGTCAAAAAGAGGGGATAACCATCGAGTCGCAGATGGTACCTACCCTGTGCGTCGGCAACAAAAGGCCCTTGGCCAAGTTTTGCGGCCAATCGATTCAGTAGCGTTTGCATAGTTCCTCGGGCTATCTAGGGCGCGGGAGGCTGCCAGTAGAAGTGATCCTGAGCGAGGGCGATGCCCCGGCCCGTCAGCCACTCATGCAGTGTGTCGCCAGCAGCGGCATCGTCGGGCAGCGCCTGCAGGGCTTGCCAGCAGGTACCAAGCTCAAGCGGCACCGGCAGCAGCCGCTCAAAGGGGACCTGCTGCCCCTGCTCTGCGTACCAGGCCGGCCAGGCTTGTTGCAACCGCGCTTCACACTGCACCTGCAACTGCGCCAGCTCCTCCTCACGTTCGTTCACGCTGGCGAGCTGCTCGGCAATCCGGCGTTCGAGGCCGGATGGCACATCAACCACGGTTTGCCAGAAGAGTGACTGGGCATTGAGCTGGCGGCGCATCAACTGCAGCTGATCCAACTCGTTGAGGCAGGCGCCATAAAGCGGCTCCAGACGCTGTACCCACCAGCGGTGGAGGGGATAAAGCACCCAGTGCCACAGCCGCTGCGGATCGGCCAGATTGATGCTATCCCCCAGCTGTTGCAACCAGTCATCACGCTCACTGCCCGCGAGGCGCAGCAGCTGTTGCAGCTCCTCACGGGAGACGGCCAGCGCAATATCGAGACGGCGCTGAAACCAGATAGACCCGAGCAGGCGCTCCAGACGGGTTCTTGGCAGCAGACGCTGCAGCAACGCCATCTGCTGGGAGCTGATCACGCCGGCGTCCTGATAACGGAGCACGGACTGTCGTCCCACCAGCTGGGCCAGATTCAGGCTCTCTGGCTGGACAACGGCAACCCGGCGACCTGCGAAGAGGCCCTGATTGGGTGATGTGTGATCTTGCTGACTCATGCTATGCCTTGCTCATCTTGCTGCGGGCAATTTATGGAATAATGTTTCGGTATGCTGGCTATTCTACCCATGGCTCTGCCCTGCGACTTATAAAAAACGTCAGATTATTTTAGTCCGGCGTTAATCTTTGCCATGACGGGCACGGCTCGGGGTACAACCAAAACGGCGCCGATAACTCTGGGTGAAATAGGACTGGCTGGAGAATCCCGCCTCCATCGCAATATCGACGATACTCATCTCGCTATTGAGTAATAACTGATGAGCGTAGAGGATCCGCTGTTCGCTGATCCAAGCTCGGGGCGATACGCCATATATTGCGCCAAACAACTCCTTGAATGTGGTCAGCCCCATGCCGAACTCTTTGGCAAACTCGCTGAGCTTCCACTCCATCAGATAATGTTTTTCCATGAACTGCTGCAACCGCTCGACCTGGCGATTGCTCAGCTGGCGCAAAATGGACATCAATTGCGGTCCCTGTTCGCCAAAAGCGAGCAGAAAAAGCAGCTCTTCGGTTCGCAACCGGGCCAATTCGGGAGGATGTTCATGCTCCATCAACCCCTGCAAGCCCTGGATGGACTGGTTGATCAGAGGGGATGCATGAAAGGGCAGCAGGCTGGGAGCAATCCCCTCAACCCGGCTGACCTCGCTCAGCAGTGAACCGAAACGCTGCAGAAAACCCTGCAAAAAGGTGTTGGAAAGGGGGATCCAGAGCAGGTGGCAAGGCTCGTCACCGGTCGTAACCGCATAACTGCCACGGCGCACGAATATCAACTCGTTGGGGGATAACTCATAGGTATCGGTGCAGTCCTGCCAGCTCATCGCGCCATCCAGGAGAACATATATTCCCTCCTGGCGGTGTTCAATGACGCTGAAAGCAGACATGCACCACTGGAGCAGGGCCATATCGCCCTTCTCTGTGGTTGTAATGCCCTTCATTTTTGTTTTCCTGAATCTGCGTGTATTGCGAGTAGCACCTCGGCAGAAAAAGGCTCCGTCCGGGTGGTTTATTATTGGTGTTTATTTTTCTTAGTTATGAATGTCATCATTAAGCGATGCTCATGAATTTAATCAACACTTAAATGAGAGAGAAATCCTACAACAATCACCAGCATAAAAACCAGCCAAAAATTAGAGTCATGACACTACTGATACAATTGATAACGCATTTATCAGGCCTTTTCCTTACGTCATTAAATAGTTCGTTACAGAAAGAAACGCGGCAACCCAGTTGATAAATTAATAACCAGTTGATTTCCAGCTTGTTTATTAGATACGCCTTATTATTGACACAATGGATAACAAGGGCGTGGCTGCAATGAAATTACCAATGGGCGACTATTTAAAACCTTAAAAACTTTTTGCTGACCCGTTGCCTGAATCGCACCATTGCCAATAAACCGCAAACGGGTACGCACATAGAGTTCACCCTCTCCCCACTGCAGAGGTGTCAGCCGCATATCAAAAACCAGAGGTAACATGGTCAGCTCATAACGGGTTGAGGCCACCTGCAGTGGCCGTCCTTCCATCACGCTCAAAACTGTCACCTCCACGGTGGCAGGGCGGGGTAAATCGGCATTGAGGCGCACCTCCCCTGTCAGGCTCTGCGACACAGGAGGGACAACCGTGGTACTGACGCAACCACCGAGAGTCAGCAGCGCGAGCAAGAGCAGCGTTCTCATAACAACCGGATCCTTCTCTCGGTCAGCGGCTTGTGCTCGCCCTGCTGCAGGCGATCCAGCATCTGCTCCTGCACGCTGCTCAGCGCAAGAGTGCGGCGCAATGCCGCCGCCAGCGGCACAGGTTCAACCAACGCATCACGGTTGCTCACGGCTCTACCGGCAAAGCAACCCGTCGCAGAGCGTTCTGCCGCAGATACCAGCTGGCTGGCGCTCGATTCCTGGATCTTCATGGTCACACCCGTACTCCCATCACCTCGTCACTCTTGCTGACCGGGCCAGGTCGTGGCTGCAGCAGCTCCTGCCAGAATTCGGCATGCTCCAGCATGCTGGCCAGACTCTCTTCAAGCTGGGTCAGGGTCAGCCGCGAGGCCGACATCTGGCGGTAGAGCTGTACCGTCAGGCTCTCTTCATCGAAACCAAAGTGGAGATTGAACTGATACCAGTTGCGGTTGAAGCTGGCCAGCTGGCGAAAGATCCCCTCGCCCACCTGATGCAATTCGGCCACATCGACCTGCATCACCAGGTGATCCCGTTCGGGCACCAGAATGAGGGAGAGCTGCAAGTGCTCGTCAAAACAGAGTGCTGCCACCCCCTCCCGGTTCAGGGTCAGGGAGGGCAAACCATATTTGGTGGCAAACTCGGCGAGCAGCCGATTGATGATGACAGTGGCGTCCATGATTTCCTCCAGCAGAGAGGAGAGGATGGTAGCTCGCCATCCCGATGGCGGCTGTCACTCAGAGGCGGCTCTTTTAAGAAAAGTGGTCGGCACACGAAAAAGGCGCCCGTCGGGCGCCTTGCTGCCTGCCCGCGTCAAGCAACCCCGAAGGCTGCCTTGAGCGTCTGGTTGAGGGTCTGGGAGTACTGCTGCATCAGCTGCAGTACATCCTTCATGAAGTTGGCATTGAAAGCCATGTTGTCTTCAATTTTCTGCTTCTCGGTCTGGCTGATGGTCGCCTTGACTTCATCTTCCTTGGCCGTCGCCTGGCTCTCGCCCTGGGCAACCTGCACCGCCGAGTTGCTCATCTGCCCGATGGACTGGATCACGGTACTGGCAATCTGTTGCCGGCTGTTATTGGCATCAAACGACTTGTTCAGCGTCTTGAGGGTTGCCTTGTCGTTCTTGATCCTTGCCGTCAGTTCTTGTCCCGCGTCCCCCATCTCGAGGCCAGCAGACTTCTTGATATCCCCTATCTGCTTCAGCTCCTGCTGGCGCCCGGCGATATTGGCATTGAGAGCCTTGTCCTGCTTGATCGCCTTGGCAGACTTGCTCATGGAGAATCCTCCGGTAATGGCCGAAAAACCGGCCATTACACCGGATACCACCGCCATGACGATCATCAGCTTGGCGCCGCTGCGCATCTCGGCGACCTGCGCTTTCTGGCTGTCGATCACCTGCTGGTTCTCCATGTCGCGCTGGGTCAGTCCCATCTGGCGCGCCAGACGAGCGAGCTGGAAGAGCTGCGACATCAGGTCGAGAGTATCGTTGAGCACCGCTCGGGCCTGTTCCAGCTTGGCACCGTCCAGCCGCTGGGTCGGGGCCGGCAACTCGGGGCCGCCCTGACGCTTGACTTCACTGCCGGAGGTGATGCTACCGGCAGCATGGGTCGTTTCACGATTGCCTGCCGCAAGGGGCTGCTCGACCCCTTCGCTGAACAGGGCATTGGCACGGATCGGATTGAAGGTGCTGTCGTTAATGTTCATAGGTCCATCTCCTTATATGGCGGCCGGTCTGCGGGCAAGATTGCTCATCATCTCGCCCCTTGCGCTGATCATCTGGAAGATCATCTCCATGGTCTCCTGGAATGCCTCCAGGATCTGGGATAAGGCCTCCTTGAGCTTGTCGATCACGGCCTGCAGCTGGGTCATCTCGCTCTTGCTCTGTTGCAAATCGGCCTGGGCATAAAGCGCAGCAGACTCTTTGGATGACTGAACCGATTTGGTCACCCCACCGCTCACATCGAGCAAAACGTCGGTGCCCTGGGTGCCCATCTTCATCACCTTGGCCGTATTGCCTGTCAGTTTCATCGCCTCGACCGACCCCTTGGCCGCAAATCGACCAGCCAGATCACCCACTTTGGTCACCAGCTTGGCGCTCATTTCAGCGGCAGTCCCACCGATCTTCGCCCCGACCTTGGTGATAATGCTGCCGATCGAGGTGCCAAAACTGGCCACCATGGAGAGGACGGCAAGGGCAATCTCTATCCCCATCAGAGCAGGCCCCAAATGCTTCATCACCTCTTTGGATATAAGCCCCGCCTCGGCGGCATGCTGCACTGCCATATTGACCATGCCGACCACGCCGGCGGCGATCATCAGGGCGCCAGCGGCAGCACCCACCCCGGTCGCTACCATGATGGCACCGATAACGACGGAGGCGATGGCGCTGAGCCAGCCGAAAATCTTGCCGAAGATGCCCGCTTTCTTGGCCTCCTTGGCACTCTCCTCAGCCTCTTTGATCTTCTCCTGGTTCTCGCCAATCTTCTTCTCGTTCAATTCACGAGCGCGGCGGATATCGTCGAGTTTCAGCTTGGTCTGGGTCCGCTCCAGATCGCTGGTGAGCTTGCCCAGCTCAATCTCGAAGGCTGCCGGCGAGGTAAAGGCAGCCGTCACCAGGGCGCCGACACGGGGCAGCAGCTTGCCGCTGTTCTCCACGGTCTCGCGAACCAGCCGGCTGATCTCTGC